>VGYV01000129.1 GCA_016872855.1 Planctomycetota bacterium | reverse complement strand
CCTCACTCCTGAGTGCTCCGAGCCACACGCCTCGCTGAAACTACCCTCATTGTGCGGAGAAGCCCTTCTCCTATCAAGACCTGTCTCACAAAACCTCCCCCCAGACCACCCCGAATCCGACAGTCCCTCACTTTATCATTATATGACACTGCTAAGTGCTGATGTGCCAAAGCCTTACAACGTCGCCATGGAAAACCGCGTAGGAAGCCCATGGTGGCGTCCGGAAGGCACCCTTAGACCAATATCACCTGCAAGCCCCGGAGGCAGGGGCTGGCGCGACACAAGTATAGTATATGACAGGATTTATGGGGATCGGCCCAAGAGGCCGAACACGCGCGCCGGAGGCCCCAAATCGCGTCTAAACGTGTCGCCTTTTCCAGACAAATCTGCCCGAGACGTGAGCCCTCATGGATTGGCGGTGGCCCTCACGGTGTCCGGGTGAGGGGGACTTGACCCGTTCGCGACGATGGTGCATGATGACGCTGTGCGTGACAAGGAGTGGCCACATGCACAACGGGGTCTCAGGCGATCTGTGCGCGCCTGTAAGGGGTATGCCTATGCGCTCATCCGCCCGATCGCGACCGTTTCTCTATCGCTCCGCCGCACGAGCTGCACTTGGCCTCGCGGGCATCTTTCTGCTGGTGATGGGGCTGCCAGGCCCGGCATACGCCGCCGTCGCTACGGACAGTTACGCCGCAGGCGACCAGGGGCCACACCCGAAAGCCATAGTTCAGGGGACATCATACGCAATTGTGGAATCGGGGCGAGGGCTGATCGGGACGGGGCGGGTCCTGGGCAGTCGAGGGACAGCATGCGGAGTTGGTGAACGGGCAGGGGTCGGGGAGTGCGTCGCCGACGGGTGTGGCCACCAGTTCTGGTGAGGCCCTCGCCCGTCTTCAATCGTCCTCGTCCGTCGTCCTCGTCCCTCGTCCTCGATCTGGCTCGATGGGGGGAGAAGAGTCGAGGACGAGGACGAGGGAGGAGGACGAGGACGATTCGCGGATTCCGGCCGGGGCGCCAGGATTGGGGGTCATACTCGTCGCCGACGCGGCTCTTGACATCCCCTATCCAGCGGGGTAACATGGCGCCATCGCTGCTGCCGGGCAGAGGGGGGCCACCGGCACGCCCTGGCATGTGATAGGAGCGCAAGATGGTTCCGAAAGAGCAGATCGTGGCCTCGGCCGGGCGGCTGAGGCGGCGGCTGGAGGTGCTTCAGGACCACCAGCGGGGCGTGTGGTTCGGCGAGTCGTTCGGCCTCTTCGTGGCCGCGCTCCTCGCCGCCCTCGGCTCGGTGATGGTGCTGGACAACCTGGTGCGGCTGCCCGCGCTCGTGCGCATGGCGGCGCTGGCGGGCATGGCGGCCGGGGCCGTGTGGCTCATCCGCCGCGCCGCGCTGGCGCTGGCCGAGCCGCTCACGCCCGAGCGCATGGCCGTCAAGGTCGAGGCGAAGTTCCCCCAGGTGGACAACGCGCTGATCAACGCCCTTCTCCTCGCTCACGAGGACGATGAGGAGGCGTCCGAGCTGATCCAGGCCGTGGTCGAGGAGGGCAACGCCGACGCCGGCAGGCTCGACCTGCGCGCGGCCATCGGCAAGCGGAAGCTCGCGGCGTTCCTGGCCGCCGCCGCCCTCACCCTCGCCGGCATGGCCACTTATGGCGTGGTCTTCCCGAAGCACTTCGGCAACGCTCTGGCCCGCGTGCTCCTGCCCTTCGCCGGCTTCAACCCCCTCACCCGCACGAAGATCGTGGACGTGACCCCGAAGGACCAGAACGTCCTGGTGGGCGACGGGGTGACGATCGGGGCCGAGGTGGCGGGCAAGCTGCCCGACGCGGCGACCGTGCTCTATCGGCCCGAGGGCGATGAGGAGCAGGTGGCGACGATGCGGGCCACTGTGGGCGGGGGCTCTGCCCCCCGCGAAGGGAAGGAGCAGAAGACGCGGGACGCGGAGGTCCCGCCCACAACGCTCTTTGAGTGCCTGATGGCCGATGTGACGCGGAGCTTCGAGTACCGCGTGATCGCAGGCGATGCGGAGTCGGACACATATCGGATCACGGCCCACCATCGCCCGGCCGTGACCGAGATGAAGCTCCAGATCACGCCGCCCGACTACACGGGCCTGCCCCCCTCGAGCCAGGAGGGGGGCACCGTGCGGGCGCTCGCGGGCTCCACAGTCGCACTCCGCGCCGCGTGCTCCAAGCCGATAGCCAAGGCCGCCCTCGTCCTCTCGATTCCTGGTGGCACTGCTGGCTTGCCCAGCAGTGGGAGAGTAGAAGACACGGCTGGACGAGCCAGCCGTGCCACCCCTGGGATCACTATCGCAATGACCATCGAGGGCGGGACGACGGTCGCCGGCTCCTTCCCCGTGGCCGCCCAGGGCACGTACCAGATCGAGCTGACCGACACGGCCGGGTTCCAGGGCAAGCCCGTGCCGCGCGACATCGAGATACTGCCCGACGAGGCGCCCGAGATCGCGCTCGACTCCCCGCCTAACCAAGTGATCGTCAAACAAGAGGCCAGCATCCCCTTCAAGTTCACTGTCACCGACCGTTATGGCGTGGCCAGCGCTGAGATTGTCAAGGTCATCGCCGCCCGCGAGGGGGAAACGAAGGAGACCGAGGAGTCGCTGGCCGAGTGGAAGGCTGAGGGTAAGACGCAGAAGGTGCTTGAGGTAGCCCACCAGCTTCCCGTGGCGAGGCTGGGCATCGCGCCAGGCAAGTCGGCGACGCTGCGGGTGGTGGCGAGAGACTGGAACAACGTGAGCGGCCCGGGCGTGGGCAGGTCGGCCGGCATCATCGTCACCATCCTGGCACCTGAGGAGGCGAAGGACAAGGCGCAGGAGGCGCTGAAGCTGGCCGCGCTGGAGCTGGCCCAGATAATCGCCAAGCAGCGCAAGAACATCCAGGCGGGCGAGACCGCTCTCGCGGAAATCCGAAATCCGAAATCCGAAATCCGAAACACGATGGAGCCCTCCATCGCGCTCCAGGAGGAGATTCGGACGGCGAGCGGCAAACTGGTCGAGCTGATGGACCCCAAGCTGCCGATGCGGGGCGTGGTGCAGGTGCTCTACGACGGCGAGATGGTGCAGGCGGTGAAGGAGCTACGGGCCGTGGCCAAGTCGGAGAAGCCGGCGGACGCCCTGAAGGCGGCGCTCGGCACGGAGCGGACGATTCTCGCCCGCCTCACGGGCCGCATGGAACAGCTCCAGCGGAGCGTGGACACGGCGGCGCTGCGCGACATCTTCGCGGCCATCGAGGAGCTGATGCGCGAGCAGAAGGCCATTCGGGCCGCCACCGCGTCCCTCGCCGAGGTCAAGGCCCCGCAAGGCGACAAGGCCCTCGCCCAGCGGCAGGACAAGTTGACGGGCAAGCTGGCCCAGCTCAAGGAGATGCTCGCCCAGCAGGGCCGCATCGTGGCGCAGAGCGACGCCGAGCAGGCGAAGCGTTTCGACGGCGCGGCCGCGATGATCGACTCCCGCCAGATCCGCCAGAGCATGATCCTCGTCGCCACCAAGCTCGAAAAGGGCGAGTTCGCGCCCACCCTGCCCACCCAGGACAAGATCATCGCCGACCTCCAGGCCATCGCCGACTCCCTCCGCGAGCCGATCATCGCCGCCGCCAGCCAGAAGCTCGAGAGCCTCCAGAAACTCGTCGAGGAGGCCAAGGAGAAGGCCGACAAGCTGGCCAAGCTCCAGGCCGCCGTCAAGGAAATCAGCGAGGAACTCGAACGCTCGAAGGACAACCGCAGCGACGCCGCCAAGGAGCTGGCCCAAAAGGCCGCCGAGCTCGAGGGCGTGAAGGAGAAGATCGAGGACGCCGTCGAGCAGATGGCCAAGGACCTCGCCCTCTTCCCCGAGGTGCCGTCGTGCAACGAACTCGTCCAGGAGATGCGCGAGGTGTTCGAGGACATCGCCCAGGCCCCCGGCAGCGAGAAGGCTCCCGCCGAGGAGATCGCGGTGGACCGCGACGAGGGGATGCTCGCCGCCCTCGACAAGGTGAAAGAGCGCATGGCCGACATGGAAATGTGGCTGATGGACAAGCCCGACAACATCAAGTGGAAGCAGGAGGCCTGGGACAAGAACGAGATGCCTAACATCCCGCTCGTGGATCTCCCCGAGGAGCTGGAGGACCTGGTGGGCGAGCTGCTGGACAAGGAGGAGGAGGTGGACGAGCAGGCCCAGGACGCCGCGAGCAACGCCGCCACCGCCGACGTGCCGATGGGCTGGGACGTGATGGACGGCCCGATCTCGAACTGGTCCGCGAAGGGCAAGAGCGGCAACGAGAAGCCCAACGCCAACGAGATGGCCGGCCGCTCCGGCTCGGGCCGCGAAGGCCAGTCCAACGGCGAACTCGTCGAGGGCAAGGCCAAGGACCTCGAAGGGCGCGAGGCCAAGGAGCGCCGCACCCACGACCCCTTCGGCGAGGGGAACATTGAGGAGGAGAACCCGGAATCGAAGGCCAAGGCCACCGGCGGCGGCAAGCAGAGCGGCATCGGCGGCGAAGGCGGCCTCCAGGGCTCCGCACCCCCCCGCAACCAGATGGGCATGCGCGACCTCGAGCGCCGCCAGCAGGAGATCCGCCGCAACGCCGAATCCGTCTACTCCAAGGCCACGCTCATGTACCTGCCCACCGGCGAGCTGGACGAGGCAATCGTCCTGATGCAGAAGGCCGAGCGGCAGGCGCGGGCGGGCGACCTCACGGGCTTCGCCGAGACCCAGCGCCGCATCGTCCACGCCCTCCAGAACGCCAAGCGCGCCGCGGCCGGCGAGGGCGCCGTGGCCCTCGACCCCCGCCACCGCCTGCCCACCGACCTAAAGGAGGAGATGCTCAACGCCAAGGAGGAGCCCATCCCCGCCGAGTTCGAGCGCCTGGTCGCCGAATACTACAAGGCCATTGCCGCAGGGGCCGTGAAGTGATTGCCGATTGCCGATTGCCGATTGCCGATTTCGCGCGACACCGGCCGGCCCCGCGCGCGAGGCGGCTCTGGTTGCTGCTTCTGTCGTCTGTCGTCTGTCCTCTGTCGTCTGCCGCGACCGGCGGCGCGGAATGGAAGGTCCCGCGCGAGTATCGCCGTGCCCTGACCGGCGGCGGGCAGGCCGATACCGTGGCTTTCAGCTTCTGCGACGGCGGCCACCTGGCCAGCGGCACCCCCATCGTCGCGGACGAGACCAGCACGGTCCTCCCCTTCCGCGTGCTCGCGGCCAAGCGCGGCGGCGAGTCCTGGATCGCCTACAACGCCGCCAAGGCCAAGGGCACGGTCCACGTCTACTACGGCGGAAAGACGGAGGGGCCGCCCCTCCCCAGCATCCCGGCGGGGAACTGGGAGCCGAAGCTCAGCCTGCTCCTCTACACGATGCCATGCCCCGGCGGAGCGCTCGACAGCCACCGGCCCATCCAGGCCGCCGTCCGCGGCGGCAACTTCCACGGCCTCGGCTTCGTCCAGAGCATCTTCCACGGCGTCAACCCCTTCGGCCCCGACACCCTGTTCGCCTCCTACTACGTCGGCTACCTGAAGATCGAGAAGCCCGGCCGCTATCGCATCTACACCGCGTCGGGCGAGGCGTCGTTCGTCTTCCTCGACGGCTCGCCGCTGTGCGAGTGGCCGGGCCACCACGACGCCCACGGCGGACGCCAGGGCCAGCACGGGGCCGACAAGCACCTCGCCAAGGGCGAATACAGGATCGAGTACTACCACGCCAAGACCCAGGGCGAGACGTGCATGATGCTCGGCTGGACCCCGCCCGGCGAGGAGGGCTGGAAGGTCATCCCCGAATCCGCCTGGCTCCACACGCCCACGGCCCGCGCCGAGGCCCCCGAGCGGCGCGGCAACGCCCCCCTTGCTGCCTTCACTTGGGAACAAGCCGACCAGTTGCTGCTGGATCGGAAACCCGAAACTCGAAACCCCAAACCCGAAACGAAGGGTGCCAAGGAGCCTCCGAAGGCGGAGCCAGCCGACATCGAGCAGTTCACCCGCGTCACCTTCCACACCCGCTGCCGCAATGTGCCCGCGAAGGCGAAGGTCGTGTGGGACTACGGCGATGGCTCGGCCGGCACGGGCGAGGGCAAGGAGCACATCTACGTGGGCGATGGGCCGTTCACCGCCGTCGCCCGCATCGTGGGCGAGGACGGCAAACCGCTCGACTCCTACGCGGCAATCGTCACCCCCGTCCCAGCCCTCAAGAACTTCACCATCCTGGACAGGGACGCCGTCCGCCGCTATGTGGACGTCATCGTGGCGACCGACGTCTCGAAGCTGCCCGAGCGCACGATGAGCGCCCTGTGGGAGCTTGTGGAGACGGAGGAGGACGTCGAGCGGATCAGGCCGTTCACCGATGCTTATGCGAACAGCATCGGGATCAAGTCCCATGCCGGCTGGCATGCGGCCGACCGGTTGGCCCTCGCCGTGTCGGTGAAGGACCCCCAGCGGGCGCTGCGCATCTACGCAGAGCTGGTGCCCCAGGCGCCGACGAAGCTGGACGCGGCCCGCATCCAGATGGAGCGGATCGAGCTGGTCCTCCACAAGCTCAAGAAGCCCGAGGCGGCGCTGGAGCTGGCCAGGGGCATCATCCGCACCCGCAGCGGACTCGAGGAGCGCATCGCCGCCACCAAGATCGGGGACGTGTATCGCGCCCAGGGCGACTTTGCGAAGGCCGAGGAGGCCTACCGCGACGCCCAGAAGATCACCTACGCCGAGGCCGACCGCCGCGTCATCGCCGTCCAGCAGGGCGGCTACCTCGAAACCGTCTGGTCCCACATCGAGAACGGCGCCCTCCGCGCCGCCCGCGAGGGACTCGTCAAGTGGGAGATCGACTATCCCATCGGCAAGCTCAGCGGCGACCTGATTCTCATGACCGCCAAGTACTTCGACAGGGTGGGCGAGCCCGACCGCGCGCTGGCGGAACTCGAGGCCCTCGTGAAGCTCAACCCCCTCACCCCGTACCTGCCCGACGCCACGCTGCTCATGGCCCGCGCCCATCGCAAGCTCGGCAACGCCGCCAAAGCGCGCGAACTCGTCGAGAAGGTGATGACCGAGTTCCCCAAGAGCCGCGCCGCGCAACAAGCTGTCAAGGAGTAATCGGGTGCTCCACACGCCCTCTGTCTTCTCTTCTCACGCGGTACGCATCACGCGGCACGTCCCGCGTCCCGCGTCCCGCGTCCCGCGTCCCCAATCCGCCGATCACCATCCCTTCCTGTCACGCGGCACGCGGCACGCGGCACGCATCATAGCCATCCTTGGCGTCCTCGCCGCTGCTGCCCTCGCCGAGAAGTTCCACGACACTCCTCCCGGCGGCCCCGGCGGCCTCCGCATCGCCGTCCAGCCCATCGCCGACCTGGAGGAGGCCATCGTGGTCGAGGCCACCGAGTACAAGGCATACGTCGCCGAGATTGACCGCGGCGCGGGCACCGTGTCGCTCTCGGGCCTGTCGCCGGGCAAGTACGACCTCGTGCTGAAGTTCAAGGACAAGGTGTGCGAGGGCCTGAGCCTGGAGCCGCCCGACGGCGTGCAGCCCATCCCCAAGGCCTCGCGCGACGGCTACGAAGAGGTCACCTGGATGAGCGAGGACTACTTCAACGAGAAGCACCTCATCCGCTCGGCCGGCAACCCAGGCACCGTGAAGCTCTTTATCGAGCAGATACGCGACAAGAAGACGTTCGACCCCGGCGGCACGGAGCTAAAGGGCATCCTCATCCGCCGCTTCGACCTGTGCGAGCTGCGCCGCACCCGCGACATTTGGCAGGTGAAGATGAACCGCCACCTCTTCCGCGAGGAGCGCAAGATGGGCGGCCCGGGCACCCGCCTCGACTTCTACCACGTGCCCGCGCTCGGCGGCGCGCGCGTGGGCGACGAGGTGGCGACCCTGCCCGCCTTCGACGCCACCAAGCTCAAGGCCCCGCGCCCCCCCGAGGCCAACTACCGCGAGAAGGAGGGCGGAGGCCCAAAGTCCAGGCCGAAGAGAAAACCATGACGCGTGACTGGTGACGCGTGACCAGAGAGAAGCAGAGAATGCCCGTTTTCTCTCACGCGTCACGAGTCACGCGTCCGGGACAGACCATTGACATAGAGAAGGACTTCGACGCCCCATGCCCATTCTGCGAATCCGAGCCGGCTCAGGAAAAGAGCTGTCCTATCGCCTGCCCAACGCGCCCGTGCAGATAGGCCGCAGCCCCTCCGTGCAGATTCGCCTGTCGGGCGACCGCGTCTCCCGACACCACGCACAGGTCGAGCCGACGCCCGAGGGCTTCGTCCTCACCGACCTGGGGAGCGGCAACGGCACGTTCGTCAAGGGCGAGCGCATCCAGCGCAAGCTCCTCGCCCACGGCGACGAGTTCACCATCGCAGGCGTCACCTTCGTCTTCGACAAGGGCGAGGTGGCCCCCGAGCCCGAAGAAGCGGAAGCGAGTGGCACGGCTGGCTTGCCCAGCCGTGAGGAGGGCACGGTCGGACAAGCCGACCGCGCCACGGGCCTCGACCAGCAGGCCGTCCAGAACATGAAAGCCGCCTCCGAGGCCATCCGCGCCGAGGTCGGCAAGATCATCGTCGGCCAGGCCGAGGTCCTCGACCAGGTGCTCGCCGCAATGCTCGCCCGAGGCCACTGCCTCATGGTCGGCGTGCCCGGCCTCGCCAAGACCCTCCTCGTCCGCACTATCTCGCAAATCCTCGACCTCGATTTCAAGCGAGTGCAGTTCACCCCAGACCTCATGCCCAGCGACATCACGGGCACGGACATCCTGGAGGTGGACGAGGCGACGGGCCAGCGGAGCTTCCGCTTCATCAAAGGCCCCATCTTCACCAACATGCTCCTCGCGGACGAGATCAACCGCACGCCGCCAAAGACCCAGGCCGCCCTCCTGGAGGCAATGCAGGAGTACTCCGTCACCGCCTCGGGCTACACCTACGAGATCGAGCCCCCCTTCTTCGTCCTCGCCACCCAGAACCCCCTCGAGCAAGAGGGCACCTATCCCCTGCCAGAGGCCCAGCTCGACCGCTTCATGTTCAACGTTCTGGTGGATTACCCGAGCGAACCTGAGGAGGAGACGATTGTCAAGCGGACGACGTATCGCTCGATGCCGACACCAAAGAAGGTCCTCACAGCGGCCGATATCTTGAACCTCCAGAAGATCGTCTGGCGCGTCCCGGTCTCCGACCCCGTCATTCGCTATGCGACCACCCTCGCCCGCGCCTCCCGCCCCGGCGAGGGGGCACTCGACTTCGTGAACCAGCGGGTCCAGTGCGGCGCCGGCCCCCGCGCCTGCCAGTACCTCATCCTGGGCGCAAAGGCCCGCGCCGTGCTCGACGGGCGCCTCGAAGCCACGCTCGACGACGTGAAGTCGTGCGCCGTCCCAGTCATGCGCCACCGCATCTTCGTCAACTTCAACGCCCTCTCAGAAGGCGTCAGCTCGACCGACATCGTTCGCGAGCTGGTCAAAGCCGTCCCCCTCCCCGCCGAGCGCGGTCCCATCACCCGCGTCTGGCAGCCCACCGCACCGGCGCTCGAGAAGGAATTGGGGCTTCCCGCCGACGCCCCTGCTGAGGGCAAGCTCGACCTCGACTCGCTGCGCCGCATGCGCGTCGCCTCAGCCAAGATCCGCGACGAGGTGCAGAAGGTCATCATCGGCCAGACCGAGGTCCTCGACCAGATCGCCATGGCCATGATCTCGCGCGGCCACTGCCTCATGGTCGGCGTCCCAGGCCTCGCAAAGACCCTCACCGTTCGCACCATCGCCCAGGTGCTCGACCTCGACTTCAAGCGGGTGCAGTTCACCCCCGACCTCATGCCGAGCGACATCACGGGCACCGACATCCTGGAGGAGGACGAGCAGACGGGCGAGAAGAGCTTCCGCTTCATCCGCGGTCCCATCTTCACCAACATGCTCCTGGCCGACGAGATCAACCGCACGCCGCCCAAGACCCAGGCCGCTCTCCTGGAGGCCATGCAGGAATACTCCGTCACCACCTCGGGCAAGACCTATCCCCTCGACCTCCCCTTCTTCGTCCTCGCCACTCAGAACCCCCTCGAACAAGAGGGCACCTATCCCCTGCCCGAGGCCCAGCTCGACCGGTTCATGTTCAACGTCTGGGTGGACTATCCGGCCGAGGCGGACGAGAATGTGATCGTGAAGGAGACCACGCGGCTGGCCAAGCTCAAGCCCCGAAAGGTGCTCGGCAAGGCCGAAATCCTGGCCCTCCAGGACATCGTCCGCCGCGTCCCTGTCTCCGACCACGTGGTCAAGTATGCCACGCGGCTGGTGCGCGCCACGCGGCCCGAGACGCCCGGCAGCCCGCCGTTCATCCACGACTGGGTCTACTGCGGCGCCGGCCCGCGGGCCTGCCAGTACCTCATCCTGGGCGCGAAGGCCCGCGCCGTCCTCGACGGCCGGGCGAACGTCTCCTGCAACGACGTCCGCTCCGTCGCCCTGCCCGTCATGCGCCACCGCATGTTCACGAACTTCAATGCCGACAGCGAGGGGGTGACGACGGTCGAGATCATCAAGAGGCTGCTGGCCGCCGTGGGCGAGCCGGGGGAGAAGGACTACGTGCCAGCAGCGAAGCCCCGCGAGGCGCCCCGCCGACGGCCCGAGGCCGTGCCCATCCCCGCCCCTCTGCGCGAGGCCCCAGTCCTCCAGCCAGTGGTCGTCCCCGACACTGCCGCCCCGACGGTCGCCATCCCGCCCCCCTCGGCTCAGCCCACGCCGGCGGCTGCTGCCGCGCCTCCGCTCGCCGAGGGGATGTGGGTGGAGGACGAGCCCCTGCCCGAGGGCGAGGTGGTGGACGACAAGGCCGGTGCCAAGCCGCGGCCCCGGCTCCGCCGCCGCTGACCCATTCGGCGCGAACCGAGTATGGCTCCCGGTTTTGGCGGAGCCCTCGCGCTTCTTCAATCGTCCTCGTCCTCGTCCGTCGTCCTCGTTCTCGACTCTTCGCTGAAACAGCCAGGAGGATCGAGGACGAAGGACGAGGACGAGGGACGAGGACGATACCCGAACCAATGCACTCGCCAAGACGAGGAGTCATGCTCGCGCGAACCCGGCCGGTTGCGCGGCCAACGCGCTTCTGCTATATTCAAGGGATTGCAGGCACTTTCCCGCGTGGCACACGCGCGGCAATACCGATAGGGGAAGTGGAGAATGAAGCTGATAGACGTGCTCGATGAGAGCGTGGTGAAGGTGGGGCTGGAGGCCGAGGACAAGGAGGAGGCGTTCGCGGAGATGATCGAGCTGCTGGTGAGGGCCGGGCGGCTCGAGGACCGCGGCCGAGCCTGCGCGCTCAAGGCCATCCTGGCCCGCGAGGCGATGGCCACGACAGGCATCGGCAGCGGCGTGGCCGTGCCCCACGGCAAGGAGCCTTGCGTCAAGTCCCTCCTCGCCGCCCTCGGCATCTCGAAGAAGGGCATCGAGTACGACGCGACGGACGGCGAGCCCGTCTACCTCGTCTTCCTGGTCCTCGCGGAGGCGAACAACCCCGGCCCGCACGTGCAATGCCTGGGCGAGATCGCGCGGCTGCTCCAGGTGCCCGGGTTCAACGACCGGCTGCGGAACGCGCGGACGCCCAAGGAGGCGCTCGACCTCATCCGCGCCGAGGAGTAGGGCCGGCGCAGGCGGCACGCGCGGCCCGCTCGCGCCGCCGGCAGGCCCGCCCATGAAGGAAATCCTCCAGGAACTCCTGCGGGTGGAGACCCAGGCGAAGCGCGTGGTCGCCGACGCTGAGGCGGAGGCCGGCCGCGTGCTGGCCGAGGCCCGCGCCCAGGGCCAGCGGAACGCCGAGGAGCTGCGGCGCAAGGCGGCGGAGGAGGCCCAGCGCCTCGTGGCGCAGCGCGCCGCCGAGGCCCGCGCCGAGAAGCAGAAGCGCCTCGAGGCCGCCCGCGCGGCCAACCGCGCGGCCGCCCGCGTGCCCGAGGCATCTGCACAGCAGGCCGTCGAGGCGGTCTGCCGCGCCGTGACGGGAGCCTAGGATGCCCCTGAGCGGTGACTTCGACTTCCTTCAGGCCAAGGTCCACGGCCTCCGCAGCCGCGTCTACGAGCTGGACCGCCTCGACCATCTGTGCGATCTACGCACCATGCCCCAGCTCTGGCACCGCCTGTACCCCGAGGCCGATCCCGGCGGCCACCACGAGCTTCAGCGCCGCCTCCTGGCCGACCACGTTGCCGCCCTCGAGCTCATCCGAGGCCATCTGCCCGAGCGCCTGGCCCCCCTCTACGCCTGGATGATGCGCCGATTCCAGGTCGAGAACCTCAAGGTCATCCTCCGCGGCTGGAAGGCCGGGGAGCCGGCGGAGCGGGTTGCCCCCTTTCTCGCCCCGCTCCGGGCCGAGATGGCCCTCGACGCCGCGGCGTTCCTGAAGGCGGGCGACCTGGCGAGCTTCGTCCTGCTGATCGAGGAGCCGACGCTGCGCGCGGCGGCCCTGGCCGCGGCGCCCGAGCACGCGGAGACGGGCGAGGCCTTCTTCGTCGAGGCGGCGCTCGACGCCGCCTACCACGCCCGGCTCCTCGCCCTGGCAGCGGAGCTGCCCGCTGCCCACCGCGGCCCGTGCCGGGCACTCCTCCAGCCCGAGGCCGCCGTCCACAGCATCCTGGCGATCTTCCGCCTGAAGCTCAACTATGGCATCGCCCGCGAGCGGGCCGACACTTTTCTCGCCCAGGGCGCCATCCCCAAGCTCCTGGCCGAGCGGCTCCTCGACTACCCGGACTTCCGCGACATGCTCGGCCACGTGCCGAGCGACCTCCTCCGCCCCGAGGACGCCGCGGGCATCTCCACCGTCGCCGGCCTCGAGCGGGCCCTCTGGGAGCGCCTGCTCCAGGAGGCCAACCGCCGCTTCTACCGCTCGGTCGGCGACCTCAGCTTCGTCATCGCTTTCTACTTCGTCAAGAGAGCCGAACTCGCCAATCTCATCCGGGTCATTGAGGGGGTGCGCTATGGCCTCGCCGCTGAGGCCATTCGCAAGGGGCTGATTCGAGCGCGCCAGGCCGTCGCGGCGTAGCAAGGAGCGCACCGTGCTGAAGCCGGCCCGAATGAAGCGCATCGAGGTGCTGATCCTGGAGCGCGATGTGCGCGCCGTGACCGAAGGGCTGGGCCGCCTGGGCGTGGTCCACCTGGCAGAGGCCCGGGCCGCCGAGGGGGGCGAGCTGGTGAACGCCAGACGCCTCGAAGAGCAGCTCGGCCTCGTGCACAGCCTGCTCGAGCGGGTGAGTGCGCTTTGCGACACTCTCGAGGTCGGCGAGGACCACGCCGCCGAGGAGGCACCCTTTGAGGAACTGGGGGAGCTGGACGCCGCGCTGCGCCCCGTCGAGGAGCGGCTGAGCGCGCTCGTGGAGCGGCGCAAGCAGCTCGACGCCGATATCGAGGCCGAGTATCAGGTGTTGAGGGACGTGGAGGCGTACCGGCCCATCGAGATGGTGCCGGATGCGCTCCGCGGCCTGTCGTTTCTCCACTTCGCCCTCGGCACGCTGCCGGCCCGCGCCGTGGGCGCGGTCCGCGAGGCCGCGGGCGACAAGGCGGTGCTGCTCCCCTTCAAGTCGCCCGACGGCGGCCAGCACCTCGTGGCCCTGAGCGACCGCACGGGGCGCTTCGCCCTCGACTCCATCCTTGCCCAGCACGGGTTCGTGCCGGAGCGGCTGCCCGAGCGGCACGGCGGGACGCCTGCCGAGGTGACGCTCAAGGCGGAGGAACGCCTGCTCGCCTTGGCGAAGGAACAGGAGGCCCTGCGCGGCGAGGCGAAGGCCCTGGCCGCCGAACTGGGCGGACGCCTCGCCGCCTGGCGCCAACGCCTCCGCACCGACGAGCAGCTCCTCCGCGCCCAGGCATTCTTCGGACACACCAGCGCCACCTGCCTCATCACGGGCTATGTCCCGTCGGTCAAGGTGGACTCGCTCCGGGAGAAGCTGCTGCGGCTGACCGAGGGCCGCGTGATCATCGAGGTGGCTGACCCCCGCGAGGGCGACCCCGACACGCCGACGCTGCTGGAGAACCCGCGCCTCTTGAAGCCCTTCGAGATGCTGGTGGCCGGCTACGGGCACCCCTGCTACCGCGAGATCGAGCCGACGCCCCTCGTCGCCGCCAGCTTCCTGCTCATGTTCGGCATCATGTTCGGGGACGTTGGGCAAGGCGCGGCGCTCGTGGCGGCCGGCCTCCTGATGGCGCGCCGCGCGCGCGGCGAGAGGCTGCGCGACTTCGGCACCCTCCTGTGGCTCTGCGGCGCCGCGGCCATGCTCTCCGGCTGGGTCTACGGCAGCTTCTTCGGCGTCGAGCGCGCCATCACGCCCCCCTGGGGCGGCTGGTTCCCCCTCGACGTCACGAACATCGAGTCCATCAAGCCCCTCCTCCTCGCCACGGTGGGCCTCGGGGTGGTGATGATGACGCTCGGCGTGGTGCTGAACCTGGCCAACCGGCTCCGCTCGCGCGACTACTTCGCCCTGGTGGTGGACAAGTTCGGCCTCGTCGGCTTCATCTTCTACTGGGGCGCGCTGGGCCTGGGCATCCGCACGCTCGTGTGGGAGACGGGGCCGCCGGCGGCCTGGGAAGTGCTGGCGCTTGTGGTGCTGCCACTGGTTGTGCTATTCTTCCGCGAGCCGCTCCACTACCTGCTGGCTCGCGGCGGCCACGCGGGGAACCCCCGCGTGCTCGAGGGGCTGATGGAGGGGGCGGTGGACATCCTGGAGACGGTGAGTTCGTACGCGGCGAACACCGTGTCGTTCGTCCGCGTGGGGGCGTTCGCCCTCGCGCACGCGGCCGTGTGCGTGGCGGTCTTTGCCATCGAGCGCATGGTGCGGACCGCGCCCGGCGGGCCGCTGTGGAGCCTGCTGGTCGTCGTGCTCGGCAACGCGCTCGTCATCGGGCTCGAAGGACTCGTGGTCTCCATCCAGGCGATGCGCCTCGAGTACTACGAGTTCTTCAGCAAGTTCTTCAGTGGCCACGGAAGGGCCTATCACCCCTTCAGGCTGGAGTAGGCCCTTTGCCTGTGACTCGTTCGCGCTTTGCGCGGTTGCGTGGGGGATGAGTGGATGAATGGATGGGTGGATGGGTGCGAGCCAATCATCCATTCCTCCACCCATCCAATCATCCCCTTTGGTTGCGGCCTTGAGCCGCCTCGGAAACCAGGAGGAACTATGGAGAGCAGATTGCGCGTGTCCATCATGGTCTGGGCGGGGGTGGTGCTGCTGATCGCGCTGCCGCTGGGGCTGGGCCTCAGCGTGGTGCTCGGGGCCGAGGAGGCGCCGAAGGAGGCCGAGAAGGCCCCATCCACCGTCAAGCGCGAGTCGGGCGAGAACATCGCCTTCGCGATCAGCGTGGCGGTAGTGACCTCGATGGCGTGCATTGCCGCGGCGTACGCCGTGGGCAAGGTGGGCGCGGCGGCCCTCGGCGCCGCCAGCGAGCGGCCCGAGCTGCTCGGCCGAGCGCTCATCTTCGTCGGCCTCGCCGAAGGCATCGCCATCTACGGCCTCATCATCGCCATCCTGCTCCTCGGATACCTGAAGTAGGCGGGCGGCGTGCGCTACCACGTGATCGGCGACGAGGATACGGTCCTGGGCTTCCGCTTCGCCGGCGTGCCAGGCCAGATCGTGACGACGGCCGAAGAGGCCCGAACCGCCCTCGCGCCATTCAAGACCCCAGGCGACGTGGCCGTGCTGATCGTCACGGACGCGGTTGCTGACCTCGCGCGGGCCGAGGTGAATGCGCTGCGGTTCGACTTTGAGCTGCCGCTCGTCGTCGAGGTGCCTGGCCCGGCCGGCCCCTCGCCCCTGCGGAAGGACCTCTTGACCCTCATCCGCGAGGCCGTCGGAATCAAGGTGTAGGGCGTGCACGCTTGCACGCGGAATTGCAGACGGGAAGCCATGGCGAGCGAGAAGGTGCTGTCGGACGAGATTCTGAAGGATGCGGCGACGAAGGCCGAGCGCATCCGCAAGCGCGCCGAGCGCGAGGCGCGGAAGCTCCTCGATGCCGCCGCGAGGGAGGCCGAGGCGGCCAGGGACAAGGTCCTCGACGTCGCCCGCCGCCGGGCCGAGCGCGCGGCGCAGAGCATCCTCGCCACGGTCGAACAGGAGACCCGCCGCGATCTCCTGGCCGCCCGTGAGGCCGAGCTCGACGGGCTGTTCGAGGCCGCCCGGCAGCGCCTTGCCGACCGCAATGGCTACGACTATCCGGCGGCCGTTGCCGCCCTAGCCGCCCAGGCCATCCAGGCGATGGGCGCCGGCCGCGTGACCCTTGAGCTGGCCGAGGCCGACCGCGCGCTGGCCACCGAGGCCTGGCTGGCCGACGTGCGCCGCCGGGTCGGACGCGACGTGGCCATCACCCTCGCCCAGCAGCCCGCGGCAATTGACGGCGGCGTGGTCGTCCGCTCCGCCGACGGACGCCTGCTCTACGACAACTCCTTCGCCGCCCGCCTCTGCCGCCTGCGGCCCGACCTGCGGCAGGAGCTCGCGGCCAGGGTTTTTGGTGGCACAGGCTTCCAAATAGCTTCCAGCGATTCGGCGGCGCCTTCAGAGGGGATAAGACTGCCTAAAGGCAGGACTCCGAACCAGGAGAGCGGCTCGTTTGGAGTCCTGCCTTCAGGCAGTCCTTACCCCA
>VGYV01000128.1 GCA_016872855.1 Planctomycetota bacterium | reverse complement strand
AGCCGGCCACCTTCGTTGTTGACGATCGTTCGCCTGCTGCGGAGCCGCCATGGCAACTCATCGGCAGCGACGAGGCGAAGGCCACGTGCCGGGTGCTCTTGCCGCGCGATGGCGCGAAGGACCCCGCGTCGCGCTTCATCCGCGTCATCTGCACGGGCGGCCAGGAGGCGGAGGCGACGCTCGCCGCGGAGGCCGGCGTGGCCACGCTGAAGCTCGGGATGGGGGAGCGGGCCGTGACGCTCGTTCTGGCAGGCGACCCGGGCCAGGGGAGCACTATCGCCGTCTCGCAGGCGGGGAAGGCCCTGCTGGCGGAACGCCTTCTGCCCGCCGGCATCATGCCGCACGGGGCGAAGGGGGTGGGCATGCTGGAGCGGTGGGACAGCGCGTACCGCGGCGGCCGGATGCCGGGCTGGGACGTGGGCCGCGTGTCGAGCGAGCTGTCGAAGATCGTCGAGGACGGGACCCTCCGGCCCGGCCGCGCGCTCGAGCTGGGCTGCGGCACGGGCACGAATGCGGTGTATCTGGCGAGCAAGGGGTTCACCGTGACCGCCGTCGAGGTCGCCCCGACGGCGCTCACCCTGGCCGAGCAGCAGGCGCGCAAGGCCAACGTGCGGGTGCGTTGGCTTGTCGCGGACGTGACGGCCCTGGGCGAGATGGAGCCGTTCGACTTCGTCTTCGACCGCGGCTGCTACCACCACGTGCAGCTCTACGACTCGGCGGGGTTCGTCAAGACGGTGGACCGGCTGACCCGCCCCGGCGGGCACTTCCTGCTGCTGGCCGGGAACGCCAACGAGCCGCGCCACGGCGGCCCGCCGCGCGTGGAGGAGAAGAAGCTCGTGGACGACTTCGCCGCGACGTGGGACTTCGTGTGCCTGCGGGAAATCCGCTTCGAGTCGCGGGACCCGAACAGCAAGAGCGGCCCGTGGGCGTGGTCGGCCCTGCTGCGGCGGCGGGCGCCGAAGGAGTAGCCTGCCGGCGACGGGTGAGGGGGTGGCCGGGGGAAGGGCCGGAGGGGTCACATCTTTGATTATGTTTCGTGGGCGGGTCTTCTCTGCGGTCTCTGCGGCCTCTGCGTGAGGCGACTGCTGATCAGCCGCTAAGCCGCCAAGGAGGGCAAGAGGCGGTCAATTGCTAGAGCTGTCTGGCGGCGGCTGTTGCTCGAAGGGGGGCCGGCCGCCGTCGGTCGGCTCGGTGACGGGGATGGGGGGAAGGCCAGGGTCGAGCGATGCCTTGGTGCCGCGCACTCTGACGGCCTGCCAGGCCCTCTCGGCCGATGCCGCTCCACTGGGTGATGCGGTGGCTACCCCCTGGACTCGGTCTCCCTTGACTTTTCCGACCAGTGCCAGGGGCTCTCCACCGGGCAGCTTCAGGGAGAAACTCAGGGTGTCGGCCTTGAGCTTGATGTCGTCGAGGGGGAGCTCTTGGCTTCCGATGCGGGCCTTGCCGCGAACCTGCTGGTAGGTCTGCTGGAGGTGGAGGGTGAAGCTGGTTGCCTGCCTGCCGCCCCACCATGTGCGGCGGCCCTCTCGCACCAGGGAGGCGCGCCAGGTGCCCGAGACGTTGGCGGGCACGACCCACATGTAGAGGGTTCCGCCGCTCGTGTGCTTGACCGGCTGCTCTTTGTCCCGCGGCCAGCCTTCGATGCCGTACCTGTAGGCCACGATGCGTGTGCCGGGCTTCAGCTCCGCCAGGAGCTTCGGCCGCAACGGGAGCAGGGTGCGCGGGTAGAGATAGACCAGGATGGCCGTCGCGTCGCTGAAGTCACACTTGAAGAAGTCGTTGTGGATGAAGCGGACGCGGTCGGCGACGCCGGCCTCGGCGACCGTCTTGCGGCTTTGCTCGACGAGTTCGGGTCGCAGCTCGATGCCCACCCCGCGGGCGCCGGCCTGTTTGGCGGCGGCGATCGGGATGCGGCCGTCGCCAGAGCCAAGGTCGTAAACCACGTCGTCCTTGCGCACCTCGGCCAGCGCGATCATCTCGGCGACCACCTCGTGGGGGGTTGGCCCGAAGGGGTCGATGGCCTGGCTGGTGCCAAGGGTCATGTCGAACTCGAACTTCCCTTCGCTCTTGCGGCCGGAGTCTTGGGAATCGCCGGCGCTAGCCGGCTCCTCCGCACGCGGTGCCTGTGGCTGTGGGCGAGCCGTGTCCTCCCGCGTGGAGGACCGCGTGAGGGGCTGGCAGCTCAGCGCCACCAGCGAAGCACACAGGATGAACGCGCTCAACACTGTTCTGGTCATGATGGACTCCTTGGCTCGTCTCGTTTCCGAGGCCAACGTCAACATGTGCTAGCCGAAGATGAAGCCGAAGCGCACAGACGCCCGCTTCCGTTTCGCCGGCCGGATGTATTATAGGCAGTTCCATTCTTTTTTCAATTGCTCCTCTGTGCGCAAATGCCCGTCTTGCGCATCGGGTTTGGCGTTTCGCGGGGGCTTGCGGCGCGGAGAGGAGGTTTGATATGATGCCGGCAGAGGGACAATGGTGCCGGGTGCCCGGTGTTGGGGGTGAAGAGGCAGAGCAGCAGGAAAGCGGGCTCGAGGCTGCGAGGCTGTGACCGGCAGCGTTGACAGGGAGGCAGGCAGGCGGTATGCTGTGCGCGGATCGTTGCCAGGGAGGATGGAGAGGGAGGTGAGGAGGCCGGGACGTGAGACGAGCGTTGGCGTTGGGGGCGCTGGTTGCGGCGGCGTGGGCGGCGACGGAGGCGGCAGAAGAGGCGACGACCTATCGCAAGCACATCAAGCCGCTGTTCGAGGCGAAGTGCGCGATGTGCCACGGGAGCGATTCGGCGCCCGAGCTGGGGGACTTCAAGGAGGCGAAGGAGAAGTGGATGGCCGACGGGAAGGGGATGCGGATGGACACGTACAGCCATCTCGTGGCCTACGCGGCGTGGCCCGACACTGGGGCGCTGATGCGGCGCCTCGACGATGGGAAGAACACGAAGGATGGGAAGCCGGGGAACATGAACAAGTACCTGGGCAAGACGGATGCGGAGATCGCGAAGAATCTGGCGGTGTTCAAGGCATGGGTGGGCAACTGGACGCTGAAGCGGTGGAAGGAGATCACGAAGGAGGAGTTGGACGGGATCAGGGTGGCGTACTGAGTTCCTGTTGCGGAAGGCCTGTCGGCACTGGGAAGACTGCCTGAAGGCAGGACTCCGAACGGGTTCTCCCCTGTTTGGAGTCCTGGCTTCAGCCAGTCTTGGCTTTCCGCAACAAGAACTACTGAGGGTGAGGGCGGCACGAGTCGAGGACGAGGGACGAGGGACAAGGACGATTGCGGGTGGACTCGCGTGAGGCGCGCTTGACAGGGAGGGGCGGCATGCCTATCCTTGGTGGCGGGTGGGGCGGTGGCCGGGGCGGGTTTGCGCCTGAAGGTGACGTGCATGGGCGAGCAAGCGCTCGAGTTCAAGATCGCCACGGAGCCGTGGGAGTTCGAGGAGATTCACCGGCTCAACTACGAGACGTTCGCCGAGGAGATTCCGCAGCACCACGCGGACGGGTCGCGGCGGCTGGTGGACAAGTTCCACGCGGAGAACACCTACGTCATCGCCGTGACGGAGGGGCGGGTGGTGGGGATGGTGGCGTTTCGGGCGAAGCGGCCGTTCTCGCTAGACGCGAAGCTGGCGAACCTGGACTCCTATCTGCCGCCTGGGCGGACGGTGTGCGAGGTGCGGCTGCTGGCGGTGGAGAAGGGGTACCGGACCGGGCGGGTGCTCCAGGGGCTGCTCAACGTGCTGGTGCACACGTGCCGGGCGCTGGGGCACGACCTGGCAATCATCTCGGGCGCGATGCGGCAGCAGCGGCTCTACCGCCACCTGGGCTTCGTGCCCTTCGGGCCGCAGGTGGGCACGCCCGAGGCGCCCTATCAGCCGATGTACCTGACAGTAGAGACGTGGGACAGCAAGCCTGAGGCCCTGGCCCGCGCGATCGAGGACCCCGCGGTGCGGGAGGGGCAGGCGCTGCTGTTGCCCGGGCCGGTGGGCGTGTCGCCCACGGTGCGGCGGGCGTATGCCGCGGCGCCGGTGTCGCACCGGGGCGAGCGGTTCGTGAGCGACGTGGCGCACACGCAGCGGCTGCTGTGCAGCCTGACGGGCGCGCGCTACGTCCAGATCATGGTCGGCTCGGGCACGCTGGCGAACGACGTGATCGCCGCCCAGCTCTCGCTCGCGGATGCGAAGGGCCTGGTGCTGGTGAACGGCGAGTTCGGCGAGAGGCTGGTGGACCACGCCCGCCGATTTGGCCTCAGCTTCGATGTCCACGCGGCGGAATGGGGGCAGGCATTCGAGCGCGCGGCCATCGAGGCAGCGCTCGACCGCGCGGGCAAGGTGGATTGGCTGTGGGGCACTCACTGCGAGACCTCGACGGGCGTGCTCAACGACCTGGCGGCGTGGAAGGATGTCTGCGAGCGGCGAGGGACCAAGTTGTGCGCGGACTGCATTAGCTCGCTGGGCACGGTGCAGTTGGACCTGGCGGGCGTGCACCTGGCGTCGGGCGTGAGCGGGAAGGGGCTGGGGGCGCTGCCGGGGCTGGCCCTGGTGTTCCACAACCACGCGGTGCGGCCCGCCGAGCCGCCGGGGCGCGCTCTCCCGCGCTACCTCGACCTCGGCCTCTACGCGGCGAACCACGGCGTGCCGTTCACCCACTCCTCGAACCTCCTCTACGCCCTCCAGTCGGCGGTGAGCCAGGCGGTGCAGGAGCGACCGTATGAGCGGATAGCAGCATTGGCGGCGTGGCTGCGGCCCGAGCTGCGGAGGATGGGCTTCCGCATCATCGCGGCGGATGAGCACGCCTCGCCGGCGGTCATCAGCCTCGCGCTGCCGCCGGGCCTGCGGTCGCTCGACGTGGGGGAGCAGCTCGAGCGCGACGGCTTCCTCCTGAGCTATCGCAGCGGCTACCTGGCGAAGCGCAACTGGATTCAGGTCGGCCTGATGGGCGAGGTGAGCCGCGGGCAGCTCGAACGCCTCCTCGGCCTCCTCCGCGCCGCGTGTCCGCTCTCCTGACGGTCCGCCGATGCCCCGCATCCACAAGAGGATGATTGGAAGAATGGATGCTTGGATGGTTGTCTGACATTCATCCACTCATCCACCCATCCATTCATCCACTCCGGGAGCGTTCATGCGCTGGCTGAAGAGACACCGGCGGCTGACCATCACGGCGATTGCGATCGCCGTCCTCGCCACCGCCTTCTGTGGCTACGGCTGCTGGGAGGCGACGCAGCTCAGCCTGGTCGAGCGTGACCTGGTCTTCGACGGCTTGCCGCCGGCCTTCGACGGCTTCCGCATCCTCCACCTGAGCGACCTGCACACCAATCGCGTCGGCCTGGTCGAGCGGCGGCTCCGCCGCATCCTCGAACGGACGCCCGCCGACCTGCTGGTGCTGACGGGCGACTTCAAGGCCCACGTGACGACTGACAACGAGCGGGTCCTCGCCAGCCTCGGCCGCACGTTCGAGGGGCTGCGCTACCCGTGGGGGATGCTCGCCATCCCGGGCAACCACGATTCGCCCGAGTTCTACCTCGGCCTCGCCGAACGGGGGCAGTTCACCTGCCTGCTCCGCAGCTCCGTGCTCATCGAGTGGCAGGGCCAGCGCCTCGCGCTCCTGGGCATGGCCACGGTGCGGCCCAACGACGGCGTGCGCGGCGAACATGAGATAGACGAGGCGGCTTGGACTGGCAACGTGGCCCGCCGCAGCGGCCCCTTCGGCCTCCTGCCCGACGGGCGGCCCGGCGCGGGCGTCTGCGACGCCGTAGCCCGCGGCGACGCCTTCCGCATCCTCCTGGCCCACGTGCCCGACTTCATCGTGCCCGCCAAGGCGGAGGGCATCCCCCTCATCCTCGCGGGCGACACCCACGGCGGGCAGATTCGGCTCCCTTTCCACGCGACGCTTCTCCTCAAGTCGGCCCTCACCCGCCGCTACATCGAGGGCCACTTCGTCGAGGGCGCCACGCAGATGCACGTCAGCCGCGGCATTGGCACCCTTTACGTCCCCATACGCTTCCTGTGCCCGCCAGAGGTCACGCTGCTGACGCTGAGGCGGCGCACCCCCACTTGACCCACGCGGCCCGGTCCGGTAGCATGCGGCCTGTTCATCCCCTTCCGGAGAGCGCTGCATGGCGAAGACGATGACGCAGAAGATCATCGGCGAGCACGCCGGGCACGACGTGGCGCCCGGCGAGTTCGTCGTGGCCAAGGTGGACTGGGCCTACGTGCAGGACGGCACGGGGCCGCTGGCGGTGCGGCAGGTCGAGAAGTTCGGCGTCGAGAAGCTCCCGCAGCCGAGCCGCTGCATCCTGTTCATTGACCACGCGGCGCCCAGCCCGCGCCGCGAGCTCTCGAACGACCACATCACCCTCCGCCAGTTCGCCGCCAGGACCGGCGCCATCCTATCCGAGGCCGGCACCGGCATCTGCCACGTGCTGGCGACCGAGAACTACATCAGCCCAGGCGAGCTGGCTGTGGGGGCCGACTCCCACTCCTGCACGGGCGGCGCCCTCGGCGCCTTCACCACCGGCATGGGCTCCACCGACGTCGCCGTCGCCTTCGCCTTCGCCAAGACCTGGCTCCGCGTGCCTGAGACCTGGGAGGTCGTGGTCAAAGGCACCTTCCCCAAGGGGGTCTACGCCAAGGACTTCATGCTCCACCTCATCGGCACCATCGGCGCCGAGGGGGCCAACTACAAGAGCCTGGAGTTCACGGGGCCAACCGTCGCCGCGATGACGATGGAGGACCGCCTGACCATTGCCAACATCGTGGTCGAGTGCGGCGCCAAGGCGGGTATCTTCCCGTCCGACGACACGACCCACAAGTTCCTCGAGGCCCGCGGCCGCGGCGACCGCTATCGCCCATTGGCCGCCGACCCCAACGCCCATTACGAGCGGACGCTCGAGTTCGACGTGACGAACCTCGAGCCGACCGTCGCCTGCCCCCACCAACCCGACAACACGAAGACCGTCCGCGAACTCGGCGGCGTGGCGATTCAACAGGTGCTCATCGGCACGTGCACCAACGGACGCCTCGTGGACTTCCACATCGCGGCGGGCATCCTCAGAGGCCGCAGGGTCGCGCCCGGCGTGCGCCTCCTCATCACCCCCGGCTCGCGGCAAATCCTCCGTGAGGCCATCGCCGACGGCACAATCGCGACGCTCCTCGACGCCGGCGCCACCATCACCGCCCCCGGCTGCGGAGCCTGCGTTGGCGTCCACGACGGCGTGCCTGGCGACGGCGAGGCCTGCCTCTCCACCCAGAACCGCAACTTCGAGGGCCGCATGGGCAACCCCAAGGCCCTCATCTACCTCGCCTCGCCGGCGGTTGCAGCCGCCACCGCAATCGAGGGAAGGATCGCTGATCCGAGGAAGTACCTATAGCCAGCCACGAGCCGCGAGCGGCGAGCTTCGAGCTTCAGACAATTCGGCTTCAGGCTCGTGGCTCGCGGCTCGTAGCTCGCAGCTTCTATTGGAGGCTCTATGGCAACGATCAAAGGCAAGGCCTGGAAGTTCGGCGACGGCATCAGCACCGACCACATCGCCCCGGGGCGCCTGTTCCACCTGAGGTCGAACCTGCCCGAGCTGGCGAAGCACGTGCTCGAGGACGCGCGGGCCGACTTCGCCGGCAAGGTGGCCAAGGGCGACTTCGTCGTGGCCGGCAGCAACTTCGGCCAGGGCTCCAGCCGCGAGCACGCCCCGACTATCATCAAGCTGGCGGGCGTCGGAGCCGTCCTCGCCAAGAGCTTCGCCCGCATCTTCTTCCGCAACGGCATCAACATCGGCCTGGCCCTCATCCAGTGCGACACCGACAAAATCGCCGAGGGCGACGAGCTGGAACTCGACCTCGCCGCGGGCGAAGTGCGCAACCTGACCCAGGGCGTCACCTTGCGCTTCATCCCCTTGCCCTCCGTCATGCAGAACATCCTGGAAGAGGGCGGCCTCGTCGCCCACATCCAGAAGCACGGCGGCCTCGAAATCTGACCGCCACCCGCAGGGGATGAGTGGATGAATGGATGGGTGGATGAGTGTCGGACAACCATCCAATCATCCATTCATCCAATCATCCCCTGTGACTGCGACCGGTAGCCGACTTGAGGAAAACAATGCCCACCGGCCTCTTCCTCGTCCTCGAAGGCATAGACGGCTCGGGCACGACCACCCAGGCGCGCCTGTTGGCCGAATGGCTTGAGTCCCGGGGCCGCGAGGTCGTCCTCACCGCCGAGCCGACGAGGCGCCCCGCCGGCGCCCTCATCCGCCAGATTCTCCAGGGAGCACACGGCGAGGCCGACGAGACGAGAATGGCCTTTCTCTTCGCCGCCGACCGCGCCGACCACATGGCCAGCGTTGTCCTCCCTGCCCTCAACGCTGGCGGCATCGTCGTCTCCGACCGCCACTACCTCAGCTCCGTCGCCTACCAGAGCCTGGGCGTCGAGATGGCCTGGGTCGAATCGCTCAACGCCCGCTTCCGCCGCCCCGACCTCACTGTCTTCCTCGACATTGATCCCGCCGCTGGCCTTGAGCGGAAGCAGAAGCAGGGCAACGCCGCCGAACGCTACGAGAGGGTCCCCCTCCTCGAGCGCGTCCGCGCCAACTACCTGGCCGCCATCGCCCGCGCCCGCGCCGCCGGCGAGCGGGTCGAGACCCTCGATGCGTCCCAGAGCATCGAGGCCGTCCAGGCGCGCCTGCGCGCCTTGGTGGCGCCGCTCGTCCACCCGAACTAGCCCATGCGGCAATAGGAACCAACGAGTGAAGACGATCCTGGTGACCGGCGCGGCAGGTGTGTTGGGAGAGGCAGTGGTCGCACTGCTGGAGCGGGAGCCGGGCGTCCAGCTCCGGCTCACCGATGTGGCGCCGCTGAAGACGAGCCACGAGTTCATCCAGGCAGACCTCGCAAACTGGGACGAGACGAAGGGGCTGTGCGAGGGCGTGGACGAGCTGCTCCACGTCGCGGCCATCCACCCGTGGAAGAAGTACACGGCGCAACAGTACGTGGACTGCAATATCAAGGGCACCCACAATATCCTCCAGGCCGCGGCGGACGCGAAGGTGAAGCGGGTCATCTACACGAGCAGCATCGCCGCGATGGGCTATCGCTACGAGCGGCCCGAGGAGCTGCCCTTCGACGAATCGCGCCCCTGCCGCCCGGTCGAGGACATCTATTGCGTGTCGAAGCACGTGGGCGAGCAATTCTGCGAGATGATGCGCCATCGCCACGGCCTGCCCTACGTCGCCCTGCGGCCCGGCACGTTTATCCCCCGCGACGAGGCCGACCCCGCCTGGGGCCTGTCGCTCCTGACCCAGTGGCTCCACGTCTCCGACATCGCGATGGCCCACCTGCTGGCGCTGAGGAGCGACGTGCGGAACGAGGCGATCATCATCACGGCCAAGGTGCCCTTCACGACGGCCGACGCCCCGGCCCTGCTGGCCGATGCGCGGCCGGTCGTCGTCCGCTACTTCCCCAAGGCCAAGCTGCTGGAAGAGCGTGGCATTGCGCTCCCGAAGAAGATTGACCGCTGGTACAGCATCGCCAAGGCCGAAAGGCTGCTGGGATACAGGCCGAAGTGGAGCTTCGGGGATTGGCTCGGAAGATGGGAAGAGAAGGCAAGATGATTGAGGGCAAAATGATAGGAGGGAAAGTGTGGCGACGGTTGCGGTGGTGAAGAGCGATGGCGATTGCTCCGCCGTTGTGCCGCGGCTGTTGGAGTTGGCCGAAGCCGGGGAAGTCGTCAAACCGGGCGAGTCGGTGCTCATCAAGCCCAATCTCCACGCGGCACAGCACTGGACGACCGCGGGCACCACGAATCCAGCGCTTGTCGTGGCGCTCATCGAGTGGGCAAGGGCGCGGGGAGCTTCGCGCATCCTCGTCGCCGACGGCCCCTACTACGGCACGCCCAAGCCCGAGCAGGTGTTCATCGAGACCGGCATGGCCGAGGCCGTCGAGCGGGCCGGGGCCGAGTGGGCGGCGATGCCGAGCCACGGCTACCGCATCTTCTGCAACGCCTCGCCCCACCTCCCGCCCGAAATCGGCATCAGCCAGTTCGTCTTCGAGTGCCACAGGCTCATCAACGTCGCCGTGATGAAGACCCACATAGACTGCCTCGTGACCCTTGGAATGAAGAACCTCAAGGGCTGCATCCGCCCCGAGGACAAGCGGGCGTTCCACAACGACGTCGAGATCAACCGCGCCCTCGTCGCCCTCAACCCCCTCGTCGGCGTGGCCCGCCAAGTAGCCCGCCGCTCCGCGGCGGAATCTCCCCGCCACGGAGTGGCGGACTACGATGCCGCGGACCTGACGATTGTGGACGGCACGCTGGGGATGGAGGGCCTCGGCCCGCACGCCGGACGGCCGGCCAACTTCGGCCACATCTTCGCGGGCCGCCACACGCCGTCGGTGGATGCCGTGGCCGCCTCCGCGATGGGCGTCGAGCTCGAGGAGGCGCGGACGCTTCTCTATGCGCGGGAGAAAGGGCTGCTGGAACCGGCCGCGATCCGGGTCGTTGGGGTGCCCAGCGAGACGACAGACGACAGACGGCAGACGACAGAGGGCGGGGAAAGGGCGGCAGCGCCGGCTTCTTTCTGTCATCTGTCGTCTGTCATCTGTCCTCTCTCTTCCCAGGTCGCCCGCATCCGCCGCCGCTTCGAGCGCCCCTACGAGGCGATGATGCGCGAGCTGCCGGGCCTGAGGCTCCAGAGCGACGGCGCGTGCAGCGCCTGCAAGCTCAACGTCACCCGCGCCCTCCGCGAGAACAGGCAGGCGGGCACCCCCCTCCCCCACCGAGTCGTCGTCATCGGCAACCAGGCGCCCGCCGGGCGCGACGCCCTCCTCATCGGCCAGTGCCAGCGCGAGCACGCCGCGGGCCGCCCCCACCTCCCCGGCTGCCCGCCATCTGTCGCGCGCGTCAAGCAGTTTCTTGTTGCCACTGGCAGTTGACAACCGCTTGTCGGAGGGCTATAGTCGGCGCTGTAGATGGGTGGTTCTGGCCGGCTTCCGTTCGACACCCTTGCTCGAAAGGAAGGAACCATGCGCAAGGTGGTGAATCGCAGGGAGTTCCTCGCCGTGTCCGCCGCGGCGGGGGCGTTTGTCGCGGGGGCGTGGAGGGGGCTCACAGCGGCTGCGGAAGGGGAGGATTGGCCGCCCAAGCTGCCCCCCGTGAAGGTCTACAAGGTCTTCGCGGGCAGGACAGGCGGCCACTACCTCTCCCGCCCGACTGACGAGATCGAGAAGTTCAACAAGTATCTCGACGGCGTGGCAAAGAAGCTGGGGGGCGTCGAGTTCGTCGGCGGCGACCTCATCCCGCCCGCGAAGGTGGACGAGGTGGCGGGGAAGATGAAGGACGCCGACGGCGCCCTGCTCTTCCACCTCTCGGGCCACGGCGGCGACGCGCCAGTCCTCAGCAAGCTCATTGACACGGGCGTGCCCGCGGCCGTCTTCTCCCAGCCCTTCAGCGGCCACGGCTGGATGTACTTCCCAGCCCTAGCCAAGGTTGGCCGAAAGGTCGTCATCCTGCCTACGAGCGACTGGGGCGAGCTCGACCGCATGGCCGGCCTCCTGCGCGTCCCGGCCTGGATGCGGCAGACCCGTATCTTCATGCTCGGCGGCCCCCAGGGCACCGGCCCCGCTTGCGACCCCAAGCAGATCAAGGAGCGCCTCGGCGCGGAAGCCATCCCGCTCAAGCTCGAGCAGGTCCAGCAGGCGATGAAGGCCGTTGACGCGAAGGCCGCCGAGGCCGAGGCCGAGGAGTACTGGCTCAAGCCCGCCGTGGCCCTCGTCGAGCCTAAGAGGGCCGAGGTCATCGAGTCGGCCCGCATGTACCTGGCGACCAAGGCCCTGATGGCCAAGGAGCGCGTGCGGGCCATCACCAGCTCCCACTGCATGGGCAACCCGCGCGGCTGCCTCACCTTCAGCAAGCTCAACGACGAGGGGCTGGTCGGCGCCTGCGAGGGCGACATGGACTCGACCCTCACGATGCTCATCTTCGCTTACGCCTTCGGCGTCCCTGGGTTCATCACCGACCCCGTGTTTGACACGGCGAAGAACGCCCTCATCCACTTCCACTGCACGTCGGCGACCAAGCTCGACGGCCCGGCGGGCAAGCGCCAGCCCTTCAGCATCCGCAACCAGACCGACAGCCAGGGCGGCGTGGCCCTCGAGGTCGAGAACCGCGTCGGCCAGATGGTCACTTGCGCCAAGCTCATCAACAACGACACCATGCTCATCTCCACCGGCAAGATCATCGAGGTCACGCACGACAAGCTCGGCTGCCGCACGCAGTTCACCACCGAGGTCAAGGACGCCCGCTCGATGTTCCACAACTGGGGCGGCGGCGTCCTCAAGGGCGGCGTCATGACCCTCCTCCACCGCGCCGTCTTCTACGGCGACCGGATGCAGGACATCAGGCACCTCGGCGCACTCATGGGTTTCAAGGTCGTCGAGGAAGCATAGCTCGGCAATGGGTCGGGGACGCTATTCCGGCGCCGAAGTAGCTTGACAACAGCGGGCGGGCGTCGTACCTTCTTATGGAAGGCCTGCTCTGGCTGTGTGCCCAGCGCGGGGCCGGCAACACGGTTGTTTCAGCACGACCCTGATGCTCACTTTTCTCTTCTGGAACTTGAACGGCAAGGCCCTGGAGCCCGTCGTCACGAGGTTGGCCATGGCCTATGACGTGGATGTCATCGTGCTGGCTGAACGTGCTGCGTCCACCAAGGGAAAGGGGGCGCTCAAGGGCCCAAGCCATGACGCGGAGGCAATTTTCGAGTTCACGCAAAGCGCGTGCGACAGGCTGGCTGTCTATACCCGCTTCTCGAGTGCGTTCATCCTGCCGGTCAGGGAAGCCAGCACGTTCACGATACGGTGGCTGAGACTGCCGCAGAGGCCCGACATCCTGATAGCGGCGGCGCACCTGCCGAGCAAGCTGCGGTGGCGCAATGAGAGCCAACCCTTCGAGGCGGCGGAATTCGCGCGCGTGATCCGCCAGACCGAAGACGCCGTTGGCCACAGGAGGACGGTTGTCATCGGCGACCTCAATATGAACCCGTTCGAGGCGGGCCTGCTGGCCGCACCGAGCCTGAACGCCACGATGGCCCGCCAAGTGGCTTCGCGGGAATCACGGACCGTGCAGGGGAAGCCGTACCCATTCTTCTTCAACCCCATGTGGGGCTTCTTCAACGACGGGACCAGAGGGGTGCCTGGGACTTACTACCGCGCCTCGGCCGAGCACGTCACCACCTTCTGGAACATCTACGACCAAGTGCTGGTCCGCGCCGAGCTCCTGGACCGGTTTCGAACAGAGAGCGTCAGGATCCTCACTACAGCGGACAGTGCTCGCCTCCTCACCAGGAGCGGTATCCCGAATGCGTCGGAGTTCTCCGATCACCTTCCGATCTTGTTCCAGATTGATCTATGAAAGGAGTCACAACCATGCCAGGGGACTTCTGGCCGACCATCCGAGCCCCGAAGCTTCGGATGCCCGTCGGCATCCTGAGGCAACAGGCCTCCGCGCTCGGGCGCAAGACGAAGAACATCGTGATTGCCAAGGTGGTCAGCGATCAGGAGGGGAAGAACTTCGTCCATGCCCTCGAACTCGTCGCGCCCGTGTTAGGAAACTACACGTATGTTGTCCTGACCGTCCAACACCCCATCTCGGTCTACCCCATGCGGGTGATTGACCACCTCAGGGACGACCAGGTCAGGGAGGCACGGACCGAGGAGGACTTCATGGGGATTCTGAGGGAGATCCTCTCCTCAGCCGAGATGAAGCGACTTCTTGAGGTGCTGCTGGCACAGAGCGAGTCGCTCAAACCCAGGGCGCACCCGGTTGCTCAGGAGCCGACAACTGGGCCAGCGCAGTTGCTACCCCTTCGTCCCCTGCAATAGGGTTCGTCGGCGCTCGGTGCCGGAATCGCGCGCCGTGTGGCGCGCGTGTTGTTCCACCTGTGAAAGGAGGCCGGGATGAACAGGGTGTTACGAGCGAGTTGTTGCGGGTGTCCGCTCAGCCGCAGGAAGTTCCTCGGCGGTTGTGCGGCGGGGATGGTGGCGCTCGGAGCGCAAGGTGGCGAAGCGCCCGCGCCAGCCGCGAAGGCGAAGGTGAGGCTCGCCTTCACCTATGTGCCCTCCACCGGCCCCATCTGGCCCAACATCGGCTACGACTTCGAGAAGCGCAAGAAGGAAATCCTCGACAAGCTGGTGCCCGGCTGCCCAAACGTCGAGTTCGTCCCAGCCGACGTCCTCAACGCCAAGCAGGCCAAGGAGCTGATCGAGAAGGACAAGGACGCCGGCTTCGATGGCTACCTGGTGTTCCTCCTCGGCCTCTGGACCGCCGCCTCGGGCGCCCTCGCAACCACCGGCAAGCCCTCGCTCTTCGTGGACGACCTCTACGGCGGCTCGGGCGAGTTCCTCACTCAACTGCCGGGCGTCCTCCGCTCGAAGAAGCCCGTCGAGTGGGTCTCCTCCTCCCGCCTCGACGACGTGGTGGCCTCGGCCAACTGCTTCGCACTCCTCAAGGAAGGAAAGACTGCGGACGACTTCGTGGCCGCCGCCAAGGCCGCTCGCCTGAAGAACTCCGCGCCGATGGGCGACATGACCTGCAAGGAAGACAAGGTGCAGGCCATTGACGTGGGCGAGTGCCTCAAGCGCCTCAAGGAAAAGACCATGCTCACCGTCGGCGGCGGTTGGGGCATGCGCGAGGGCATCGCCAAGCAGATCGAGGCCGCCGTCGGCGTCAAGGTCATCCCCATTGACTTCAAGGAGCTTCACGCCGCCTACGAGGCCGCCGACAAGGACGAGGCGGCGAAGTGGGCCGACAAGTGGCTGAAGGCCCCCGACACGAAGCTCATCGAGCCCAAGCCCGACGAAATCCAGCGCTCCGGGGCCATGCACCTCGCCATGCTCGACGTGCTGAAGAAGCGCAACGCCCAGGCCATCACCATCAACTGCCTCGGCGGCTTCTACGGCGGCCACATCAAGGCATACCCCTGCCTCGGCTTCACCCAGCTCAACGACGACGGCCTCGTCGGCGCCTGCGAGGCCGACATCATGTCCACCATCACCATGATGATCTTCAGCACCCTCACGGGACGGCCCGGCTTCATCTCCGACCCCGTGATCGACATGTCCAAGAACCAGATCATCTACGCCCACTGCGTGGCGCCGCGAAAGGTCTTCGGCCCAAGCGGCCCCTCCAACCCCGCCCACATCCGCAGCCACTCCGAGGACCGCAAGGGCGCCGTCTACCGCTCCCTCCTCCCCCTCGGCTACATGACCACCACGCTCGAGGTCAACTGCGGAGCGAAGCAGATCCTCTTCCACCAGTCCAAGAGCGTGGACAACATTGACGAGGACAAGGCCTGCCGCACCAAGCTGGCCGGCGACCTCAAGGGCAGCCTGGAGAAGCTCACCACCAACTGGGGCTGGGGCTGGCACCGCGTGACCTTCTACGGCGACCTCCGCCCCCAGGTCGAGGAGTTTGCCAAGGCCACGGGCATGAAGATCGTCGAAGAGGCGTGAAGGCCGTTGACTGCGCCGGCCATGCGCGCGATAATGCTCCTGGGGCCGTAGACCGTTCGGAGAACCGCACAATGGCCTACCTCCAGCACACGATCAAGGCGCTCATCCGCCCAGGAGAGCAGTCGGGCTATGTGGCCGAATGCGTCGAGATCCCCGTGGTGACCCAGGGCGAGACGCTCGACGAGGTGACGCGGAACCTCAAGGAAGCCGTGGAGCTTCATCTCGACGGCGAAGACTTGGCCGAGATGGGCTTGGCACCCAACCCCACGGTCGTCCTATCGGGGGCCAGACGCTTCCCCCAAAACTCCTTGAAATCCCGCGCTGACCTCGATAGAATCACCGGGGGGCTAGTCGCGGCTTCATCCGAATGACGAGGGGTATTCGCTGTGGCAAGGCACACCCTTCGCTTCGCATGCACATTGGGCCTGTTCTCCACGACGCTCGCCGCAGAGCCTGCACGCACGATCGATCTGGCTCCCTCGGAGCTGAAAGCGGTCTTCCTCGACAAGACCTTCGACCCGCCAAAGCACGGGACCTATAACGTCCCAGACAAGCCGAGCTTCACCGTCGGCGACCACGAGTACTGCGTCGGGAGCATCCCTGACGGGCTTCACATCCGCCACGTGCCGTCGAAGACGCTCCGCGTCCTGCTGCCCTTCGCGCTGGCGGAGTCGTTCGGGGCCAAGTTCGTCGGCGACGGCTATCGCCCAAACAGCCCGCGCGGCCTCTTCAGGGCAGGCGACCACCTGTGGATGGGGACCAACGGCGTCGGCATCCTCCGCTTCGACACGGCCAAGCAGCTCTGGAGCCGCTTCGACATCAAGGAGGAGGCCGTTGCTGGCCACCACCAATGGCTCATCTACTGCGACGACGCCTATCTCTTCGGCGCGTGGGGCTGGCACCAGCGGCTCGCCGCCGCAAAGCCGTCTCTCCACGTCTACTCGCATGCCGCGGGCCGCTGGGCCAAGGTGGTCCGCGTCACCACGCGGAACGGGGTGTTCGGCCGCTCGCCCGACAATGCCATGGTCTCCGTGGGCTGGGACTATCGCCGACTGGCCGAGCAGCCCTACGTCGAGGTGCCCATCATGGGCGACTGCGCCAACTCGCCCGACCGCATCGAGCA
>VGYV01000127.1 GCA_016872855.1 Planctomycetota bacterium | reverse complement strand
TGGTGTTTTCTCCAAACAAGCAAAACAGCCCCCCATCCGGTCTGCCCGCCCGCCTTGTCTTGTTTTCTGAACATCCTCCAGGTATTGTCGTAGGCAAAGGGCGTGCCGAAACCCGTTGCTCGTCGCCAGTCTGGGCAGTCTGGCCGGCCCCGGCGAGGGGGGCACCCGATTCCGCTGCCGCGTTGTCTGAAGCTCGGGCTTGGTGGTTTGGTGCGGCGAAGACGCCGCCCCGTGGCGGTCCGGGCCGTGGTGTTGCCGCTTGCCTCTAGGGGCGGGGGGCGAAAGGCAGCCGTGGGGTCAAGGTCGGGGACGTGCTCGGCGGTCGGGTGGCGTTGGGGCAAGGTGGAGCGTGGATGCAGGAAGTGGAAGACGTCCAGCCCGTCTGGCCCGCGGGCGGGGCGGGAAGGACACGCGGCCGGGCAGAGCGGGCGGGGGCTGTTTTGTCTTGGGAAAGGGAAACACAATTTCTGGTAACACTTCAGCCGAGTGAAGTGGAGGTTTGGAGTGCGGCCTTTAGGCCGTATCCTGCGGCCCAGATATGGGCTAAAGCCCGCACTCCGAACTCGGCGCGCCATCCGAGGGCGACGGTTGGCTCTCCACTTCATTCGGCTGAAGTGTTACAACTCCTGGAAGCGTGCACCTGGAGCCCCGGCCTCAATCTCGCGCCCCTGCGCGCCGCGAGGGGACGCAAGATTGGGGCCCGGGACCTGATTTCAGGGCTTCGGGGCGTGTTGCCCAAAGGGTGAACTCGTTGGGAGTCCCGCCTTCAGGGGGTCTTCTCCTGCCCCAATCCGCCTAAAGGCGGGACTCCGAACGGGGTTGATCCCCTGAATAGGGTTTGGGCAACACGCCCTTCGGGGCGAAGTAGCGTTCGAGGATGCGGGCGAGGAGTTGCCCCCCGCGGGCATTGGCGTGGGCGGGGTCGCGCATGAACCAGGCGTAGGGGTGGTCGGTCGAGAGGAGATAGGCGCCCGAGGCGCCCTCGAGGTCGAGGAAGCCGCAGCCTTCATCGGCGGCGAGGGCGGCCAGGCTGCTGCGGTAACCGCCGTCTCCTGGCACGATGGCCGGCGACCAGTCGGGCAGCGCGCGCGGGTCGCGGTCCTTGCCGAAGGCGCCGGTCATCAGCAGGATGTCGGGGGCCGACCCTGTGGGCGGGGCGTCTCTGCCCCGCGTGGGGTCAGCGAAGACGCGGGGCGCGGAGGCCCCGCCCACAGTGCCACAGCGGACCTGGCGTATGACGGAGCGGATGGCCTCGGTGTCGCTGTTGTGGCTGATGCCGCCGATCACAAGGACGTCGGGCTGGTGGTCGAGGACGTAGGGCTTGACGCGGCTCTCGTGCTGGTAAAACCAGCAGCCGGTGCCGCCGCGGACGGATGTGACGACCTCGATGCGCAGGCCGGGGTAGTGGCGCTCGACGAGGACCTCCCAGGGGGAGTTGCCGGTGTCGTTGACGATGGAGTCGCCGAGCATCACTACCCGTGCCGTGTCCCGCGTCCCGCGTGCCTGAAGCGAAGAGGCCAGGCGAGGCAGGCGGCGCCAGCGGTCGGGGGGCGGTTCCCAGGGGAGTGGGGGCATGGTGGACCAGAGGGCGTCGGCCCAGGCGGCGACGGCGGGGCGGTCCACGGGCTCGACGGCGACGTCGCGCACGCAGTCGGCCAGCGAGGGCGGGTTGACGCGGATGAGTGCGTGGGCTGCGCCTGCCTTGGCGCGGGTGCAGAAGACCTGTTCGGTCCAGTCGTCCGAGGGGTCAACGCCCGTGTGGTGATCGGCGTCGAGAGGCTTGCCAGCCGCATCGAGCGACATGGCGGCGATCATGGCGCCGGCCGGGGCCTTGGCACGAAAGGTCACGCGATGCCAGGCGAAGGGGGTGGTGGGGAAGGGGGCTTCGAGGGGCATGGGATCTCCCGTGAGTTTGGGGCGCAATGGTAGCATGCTAGGGCTTCGACGGCAAGCTCGCGGTTGCCTGCTTGCGCCGAGCGCGGGCCGTCGCTATAGTGGAGGCGGCGGCGAGGTCGCCAGAGCGGGGGGCTGGACGGGTGCGGACGGAGGCCGACCAATGGCAGAAGCGGCAGGCGAACGAGAAGCGGAGGCGCGGGTGCTCGGGTCCGATGCCCTGCCCGAGCCGCTGAGGACTCTGTTGCTCCTGGCGCTCGAGGAGGGGGCGACCGACGTGCACCTGGACCCCGCCGGCGCAGGCATGCTCTTGCGCTTCCGCGTGGACGGCATCGTCCACGTCAAGGAGATGGTCTCCGTCGAGGCGGGCAGCCGCCTGCTCAACGAGGTCCGCGTGCTCTCTGGGCTTGGCACCGAGCGCACGTTCGTGCCGCTTCAGGCGCAGTTCGGCTGGTGGGACGGAGCGGAGAGGCGAGAGGTCCGGGTGACCATCGTGCCGACGGGCCAGACCGAGGCCGGGCACCTCCGACTCCTGTCGGCCTCCGGCGCGACGTGCGACGTGGCGGCCCTGGGGCTGACGCCTGAGGACCTGGCGAAGACGCGCTCGGCGCTCAAGCTGGCGCACGGCCTCATCCTCCTGGCCGGCCCCACGGGCGCGGGAAAGACGACGACGCTCTATGGCCTCGCCTCGGGCCTTGACCTGCGCTCCCTGATCGCCGTGTCGGTCGAGGACCCCGTGGAGTTCGACCTGCCTGACGTGCGCCAGGTGGCCGTGGACGAGCGGCACGGCCTGACGTTCTACGAGGGGCTGCGGGTGCTGCTGCGGATGGACCCCGACGTCATCCTGATAGGGGAGATCCGCGACCAGCAGTCGGCGGTGACGGCGGCACGGGCTGCCCTGGCGGGACGCCTTGTGCTGGCGACCATCCACGCGGTCGACGCGGCGACGGCCATCGAGGCCCTTCGCTACCTGTCGGTGCCCAGCCATATCGTGGGCGGGTGCCTGCGGCTCGTGCTGGCGCAGAACCTGGTCCGGCGCGTCTGCCCGGCCTGCGCGCGGAAGCGGCCGCTGGAGCCGCACGAGCGCGTGCTCTTCGAGCGGGTGGGCGTGGCGCCGCCGGCAGAGGTCCGACGCGCCGCCGGGTGCAAGAAGTGCAACCGCTACGGCTACACGGGCCGCATCGGGCTCTTCGAGACGGCGGAGGTGGACAACTCGCTCGCCGAGGCCATCATCGCCGGCAGCCGCCACCAGGTGTTGCGGAAGCACCTGCGCGACCGAGGCGTCCCGTCGCTCTTTGCCGACGGTCTGAAGAAGGTGGCCCAGGGGATCACGACGCTCGAGGAACTCATCGAGGCCACCTGGCCCGACAGCCAGGAGCCGCCCCTCGCTTGACGAGGCCCCCGCCAATTGCGATACTGCACGCAGAGCAACTGGTTCGATCTCAACCCGCGCCTGTGAGGAGGCCGCGTGGTGAAGGCCAAGAAGCTGCTGAAGATGACCAGGGAGCTCCAGCCGGGGATCATCATCAACGACCGGCTCGACCTCGGCGACGTGGAGGGGGGCTGGGACATCAAGACGCCCGAGCAGTTCCTCCCCCGCGAGGCGGCGGACGACTCGAGGAAGACGCTGACCCTGGACCTGCCCGTCGTGAAGCCGAATGTGGCAGTGCCAGTCGTGGAGCTGTTCGTGAAGGAATGACGCGTGACGCGTGACAAGAGAGGAGAAAAGAAATGCGAAGCTTGTGGTTTGGCGCAGCTCTGGCCGCGTTGTTGGTGGCCGGGTGTGGGGAGGGGGGGAAGAAGGCGCTCACGGTGGGCTTCAGCCAGATCGGCGCCGAGAGCGCGTGGCGGACGGCTGAGACGAAGTCCATCCGCGAGGAGGCGGCCAAGCGCGGGGTGGACCTGAAGTTCTCCGACGCGCAGGGGGACCAGGAGAAGCAGATCGCCGCGCTTCGCTCGTTCATCGCGCAGCGGGTGGACGCCATCATACTGGCGCCAAAGGTGGAGGACGGCTGGGAGCCTGTGCTCCGCGAGGCCCAGAGGGCAAGAATCCCCGTCGTGCTCGTGGACCGCGGGGTGAACGTGACGGATGACAGCCTGTACGCGACGCTCATCGCGTCGGACTTCGTGGACGAGGGCCGCCGCGCGGCCGAGTGGCTGGTGAAGAAGATGGGGGGGAAGGGGAACATCGTGCAGCTCGAGGGCACGAGCGGCTCGGCGCCCGCCAACGACCGCAAGAAGGGCTTCGAGGCCGTCATCGCCAAGCGCCCCGAGATGAAGATCATCAAGTCGCAGGACGGCGATTTCGCGCGCGACAAGGGCCAGGAGGTAATGGAAGCCTTCATCCGCGCCGAGGGGAAGAAGATCCAGGCCGTCTATGCCCACAACGACGACATGGCCATCGGCGCCATCCAGGCCCTCGATGCGGCGGGCATGAATCCCGGCAAGGACGTGTTGGTGATCTCGATTGACGCCGTGAGGGGCGCGTTCGAGGCCATGATCGCGGGCAAGCTCAATGCCACGGTGGAGTGCAATCCGCTGCTGGGCCCCGACGCCTTCGATGCGGTGGAGAAGGTGCTGAGGGGCGAGGCGCTGCCGAAGAAGATGGTGGTGAAGGACTCATTCTTCGAGCAGGGGACGGCGGCGGAGGACATCAAGACGAGGCAGTACTGATTGCCGATCGCCGAACTCAGCCGCGAGCCACGAGCGGCGAGCGACGAGCCTCGGGGCAGAAGAGGGTGTGTCTTGCTCTTGAGGCTCGTGGCTCGCCGCTCGTGGCTCGTGGCTTCTGGCAGGTGGAATGGCAGTGGCACAAGAAAGCGGCCAGGCAATCCTGGAGATGCGGGGGATCGTGAAGCGGTTCCCCGGGGTGCTGGCGCTGGACGGCGTGGACTTTGCGATGCGGCGGGGCGAGGTGCACGCCCTGATGGGCGAGAACGGCGCGGGTAAGTCCACCCTCATCAAGGTCCTCACAGGCGTCCACCCCCATGATGCGGGCGAGATCGTGTTCGACGGGGCACGCATCGCGCCGCGGTCGCCGCTCGAAGCCCAGCGCCTGGGGATCAGCACGATCTACCAGGAGGTGAACCTGATCCCGCATCTGTCGGTGGCGGAGAACCTCCTGCTGGGGCGCCTGCCGCGGCGCTGGGGGCGGATTGACTGGCAGGCCGTCCACCGCGAGGCAGAGGAGGTGCTGGCGGCCTCGCGGCTCGCGCTCGACGTGCGCCGCTCCCTCGCCTCCTATCCCGTCGCCGTGCAGCAGATGGTGGCCATCGCGCGAGCCGTCAACATGTCGGCGAAGCTGCTCATCATGGACGAGCCGACGTCGAGCCTTGACGAGGGGGAGGTGGCCCGCCTGTTCGAGACGATTCGCGGCCTCAAGGGCAAGGGGGTGAGCGTGCTCTTCATCACCCACTTCCTCGGCCAGGCATTCGGGATCGCGGACCGCATGACGGTGCTGCGGAATGGGGCGCTGGTCGGCACGTTCGAGACGGCGAAGCTGACGCGGCTCGAACTGATCGGCCACATGCTGGGGAAGGACCCCGAGGCAGTGGCCGAACTTGGCCGCGAGAAGGTCGCCCACCGCGCCGGCGTGGCCGGCGAGCCATTCCTCGAGGTGGAGGGCCTGGGGCGGCGCGGCTCGATCGAGCCCTTTGACCTCAGCGTGCGCAAGGGCGAGGTGGTCGGCCTGGCGGGGCTGCTGGGCTCCGGCCGCACCGAGGCCGCGCGGCTCCTCTTCGGCGCCGAGCGGGCGACGAGTGGCCAGGTGCGGATCGAGGGGCGGGCGGTGTCGCTCCACTCGCCCCGGGCCGCGATGGCCCACGGCATCGGCTACTGCCCCGAGGACCGCAAGAGCGACGGGGTCATCCCCGACCTGGGGGTGCGGGAGAACATCGTCCTGGCTGTGCAGCGGCGGCTGGCGAAGTGGGGCGTTGTGTCGCGGCGGAAGCAGGCCGAGGTCGCGGAGAAGTTCATCCGCCTCCTGGGCATCGTGGCGGCCAGCCCCGAGCAGCCGGTGAAGACCCTCAGCGGCGGCAACCAGCAGAAGGTCATCCTCGCCCGCTGGCTGGCGACGGAGCCGCGGCTGCTCGTCCTGGACGAGCCGACGCGCGGGATTGACGTTGGGGCGAAGGCCGAGGTCGAGCGCCTCGTCGAGGAGCTCTCGCGGCAAGGCATGGCCGTGGTCTTCATCTCGTCGGAACTTGATGAGGTGGTCCGCCGCAGCCACCGCGTGGCCGTGCTGCGCGACCGCCGTAAGGTCGCCGAGCTGTCCGGCGACGAGCTGGACGAGCAGGCCATCATGCGCACCATCGCGAGCACCCACCCCCATGAACGCTGAGCGGCGGCATGGCACCCTCTGGCGTCGGCTCGTCGGGAGCCGGAACCTCCGGCCCTGCGTCGCCCTCGCGCTCCTGCTGCTGTTCAACATCCTGTTCACCAAGGGGTTCCACCGACTCGAGGTGCGCGCCGATCCGCTGGCCAGCGTGGCGGTGCACGTGGACGCGATGGTCCCGGGAACGGGGGAATGGAAGCTGGAGGCGGTCTCGCCCGGGTCGTATGACGTGATGGTCGCCTACCGCGTTGCCGAGGAGCACGCTGGCCGCGAGGCCGCCGTGGCCATCGGCGACAAGGAGTTCGCCCTCCAGACTCGCCTGGCGCGCTCGGAAGGCGATTGGGTGGAGCAGGTAGTCGGCCGAGTCCGCATCGAGAGGCCCTGCGCCTCCTATCGTGTGGGCTTCGGGACGGCGGGCCCGCGTCCCTCGTTTCCCGTGCATCTGCACTCGGTGTGGCTGGTGCGGAAGTGGCGGCTGTATGGCTCGCTGGTGGACATCGTTCGCCGCGGGAGCATCGTGATGCTGGTGGCGGTGGGGATGACGCTGGTCATAGCGACGGCGGGCATTGACCTTTCGGTCGGCTCAGTGATGGCGATCACTGGGATGGTGGCGGCCCAGGTGCTCAGCCGCGGCGGACCGGTCTGGGGCGCCGTCCTCGGCGGCCTTGCGGCCGCGCTTGTGGCGGGGCTGTGGAACGGCGCGCTGGTGGCGTTCCTGCGCCTCCAGCCGATCGTGGCCACGCTGATCCTGCTCGTGGCGGGACGCGGGATCGCGCAGATGCTCGGCTCCGACCAGAAGGTGCGCTTCGAACGGCCCGGCTTCGAGTTCCTCGGCTCAGGGAGTTGGCTCTACCTGCCCTTCACGCTGTTCGTCGTGGCGTTCGTCGTGGCAGCGACGCTGCTGGTGACTCGGAAGACGGCGACGGGCCTGTGCATCGAGGCGGTGGGGAGCAACGAGCGCGCGAGCCGCCTCTCGGGCATTCGCGCGGGATGGGTGAAGCTGCTGGTCTACGGCTTCTCGGGGCTTTGCGCGGGCGTGGCCGGGCTGATCGCCGCGGCCGACATCAAGGAGGCCGACCCCTTCCGTTGCGGGGAGTACGTCGAGCTTCAGGCCATCCTCGCCGTGGTCATCGGCGGCACGCCCTTCAGCGGCGGCCGGGCAAACGTGCCAGGGTCAATCCTCGGCGCGCTGATCATGCAGACGGTGCGGACGATGATGCTCACGCTGGGCGTGCCGAAGGACCACACGCTCGTCGTCGAGGCCGCGGTGGTCGTCGCCGTGTGTCTGGCCCAGTCGGAGCAAGCGCGGGCGCTCGTCTTGCGCCGCGCCGCGCGGAAGGGGGCGCCGGGATGAAGCTCCCGCTGTCCCACAGGCACGTCCCGCTCTTGTCCACCGCGGCGGTCTGCCTCCTGCTCTATGCGGTCTGCGCGATGCGGTATCCGCACTTCTTCAGCCTCGAGGTCTTCCTGAACTTCTTCCGCAACAACGCCCCGCTGGGAATCGTGGCGGTGGGGATGACGTTTGTCATCCTGTCAGGCGGCATTGACCTGTCGGTCGGCTCGGTGGTCGCGTGCTCTGGCATCCTGGCCGCGGCGCTGATGGAGAAGGCGGGGGTGCCGCCGCCCGTTGCCATTGTCCTGGTGCTCGCGGGGGGCGCCGCGTTCGGCCTGCTGATGGGCTGCACGATCCGCTACCTGGGCCTCCCGCCGTTCATCGCCACGCTCGCCGGGATGTTCCTGGCGCGCGGGCTGGGGTTCATGGCCAGCCTCAGCGCGCTGACGATTCGCAACGGCCTCTACCGCGCGGCATCGCAGTGGGGCATCGAGATCGGGCGCGCGCAGGCGTCGCTCGCAACCCTGGCCTTCCTGGCCGTGCTGGCCGCGGGCGTCTACCTGGCCACGTGGACGGCGTTCGGGCGCAACGTCTACGCCGTCGGCGGCAGCGAGGATGCGGCGCTGCTGATGGGCGTGCCAGTCGGGCGCACAAAGCTCGCCGTCTACGCGCTCAGCGGCCTGTGCGCCGCGCTCGCCGGCATCGTCGCCACGCTCTCGAAGTCCAGCGGCGACCCCCGCGCGGCCTTCGGCCTCGAGCTGGAGGCCATCGCCACGGTCGTCATCGGCGGCACGCTCCTCACAGGCGGCGTCGGCTACGTCTTCGGCACGCTCCTCGGCTTCCTCATCTTCGGCATTATTGACGAGGGCATCAGGTCCGAGGGCACGCTCAACTCGTCGTGGACCCGGGTGGCCGTGGGCGTGCTCCTCCTGCTCTTCATCCTGCTCCAGAAGCTCGTTGCCCGGACGGGGCTCCGCCGGGCGGCGTGAGGAGGCGCACGATGCCTGACCGCAGGGGATTCGTTCAGGGGGGTGTGCTGGCGCTGGGCGCGGTGGCGGCGGGCCAGGCGGGCGAGCCGCCGCAGGCCCCGCAGCCCACGCCAAGGGCGGCGGACAACCATTTCGGCGTGAACCTGCACCTCGACCGCTTCCCGCCTGACCTTGCCTTCAAGCAGCTCGCGCAGGCCAAAGCCATGGGCGTCGGTTGGGTGCGCGGCGTCACGTGCGCCTGGGCGAACGTGGAGCGGAAGAAGGGCGAATGGAACTTCGACCGGCCCGACCGCGAGCTGGAGGTGGTGGAGGCCGTGGGCCTCCAGCCCATCGGCTGCCTTGGCCCCAGCGTCAAGTGGGCCGCGCCGCTCGACCCCGAGAGCCAGAAGGCCTGGTGGGGGTGGTCCATCTACCCGCCGGGCGACCTCGATGCCTGGGGCGACTACGTGAGCCGCATCGTCGCCCGCTACAAGGGCCGCATCCGCCACTGGTCGCCCTGGAACGAACCCGACAACTTCGGCTTCTTCTGGCCCGCGAAGGACAAGGAGCATCAGAAGGACGCGGCGTGGCTTCAGGGGCGCCGCGAGGCGTTCCTCAGGATTCAGCAGACGGCCCACGCCGCCGCCAAGAAGGCCGATCCCCAGTGCGTCGTGCTGTCGGGCGCCTTCGCGATGGGGGGCGACTACGACAAGGAGTTCGTCCCCTGGCTCATCCGCAATGGCCTGGCCGCGGCCTGCGACATCGTGGACGTGCACATGTACTGGAGCGTGGCGAACATCCGCCGCACCGTGGAGGCCACGCGCCGCTGGCTGGCCGAGGCCGGCACGCCGAAGCCGCTCTGGATGACGGAGATCGGCGCGGCGCTCCGCCACGAGGCCAACTGGATTGGCCCGTTCACCCACGACCAGCTCCAGAGCTATGCGCCGAAGGTGCTCGCCACGGTGCTCGCTCTGGGCATCGAGAAGACGCTTTGGTATCAGGGCTACACCGAGGGCAACTCGCCCATGACCCTGGAGAGGTCGGAGTTCTCGCTCAATGTCACCGACGGCCCGACGCCTGCCGCGTGGTCGTTCGCGGCGGCGGTTCGGCTGCTGCGGGCGGCCCGGTTCATGGGCGACGCCAAGCTCGAGGCCAAGACGGGCAAGGCGGCCGGCCACTGCTTTGCGACGCCCGAGGGCGAGGCGGCGGTCCTGTGGGCGCTCTCGCCCGACGGGTTGGACAACCGCCCCGCCGGCGCCCAGGCCATCCTCGATTGGCAAGGGCGCCGAATCCCCGTCGCCCTCTCCGAGCGCCCGACGGTGTTGCTGGGGTGACCTTCTTGTTGGTCAGTGTTCGGAGTGCGGCCTTTAGGCCGTATCCGGTGGGTACGGGCTGAAGCCCGCACTCCGAACCCCGCTATCCTCTCGGACGGTGTCAGGAGCTCGCCGTTGTTCGAGTGCGTGTGTCTCGCCCTCGTGTTCGCGCTGATGGTCTACCTCATCCGCCGGAAGGTGGATGTGAGCTACGCTCTCGTGGCCGGGGCGGTGGCGCTGGGGCTGTTGTTCGGGGTACAGTGGGCGCGATTGCCGCGTGGGCTGGGGGCATCGCTCGCCGGCATCGGGCGGAATCTGGGAGCGGCCGCGATTGACCGCGAGACGCTTGAGCTGGCCGGCCTGGTGCTATTCATCCAGTTCCTCGGCCACGCGCTGAAGCATTCAGCGCACCTGGACCGCCTGATGGCGGCGCTGAAGGCCCTGCTGCGGGACCGCCGCGCGGCAATGGCGGCCGCCCCCGCCTTCATCGGCCTGCTGCCCATGCCCGGCGGGGCGCTCTTCTCCGCCCCGATGGTCGCCGAGTTGACGAACGACCTCGGGATGGCCCCTGAGGAGCGGACGCTGGTCAACTACTGGTTCCGCCACGTGTGGGAGTGGACGTGGCCACTGTACCCTGGCATCCTGTTCGCCGCGGCGCGTGTGGGGGCGCCGCTGGGCACCACGATTCTGGCCGCCTCGCCCTTCACGCTCGGCGCCATAGCCATTGGCACCATCTTCCTCCTCCGCCGCGTGAGGCTGCCCGCCGAGGAGTCCGCCCCTCCGGGGCGGAAGCTGTCCGCGTCGGAGACGCGGACTCCACGCCGAGCCGCCGCTGCGGGAACGAACAACTGGCGCGAGCTGCTCGCGGCCGCCTGGCCGGTGGGCCTCATCGTGCTTCTCACGGCGGCGATGGGCGTCGCAAAGTCCCTCAAGCTGCCCGTCCGCCTGCCCACGCAGACGGCGCTGCTCGTGGCCCTGGTGGTGGTGAACCCGCTGTTCCTCATCGTGAACCGCGTGCCGTGGCGGGACGTGGCGAAGCTGGCGCGTGCGACGTTTCAGCCCTCGATGATCCTGCTGGTCTACGGCGTCCAGGCCTTTGGCCACATGCTCGACGCCTACGGCGCTGCGGTCGAGCTACCGCGTATCTTCGCGGAGTGGGGCGTGCCGCCACTCGCGCTTCTCTTCACCGTGCCGCTGGCCGTGGGGCTGCTCACCGGCTACATGCCGGCCACGGTGGGCATCTGCTTCCCCGTGCTCGTGCCGCTCATCGTGAAGGGCTCGGCCATTCACTACGGGCTGATGGCCTTCGCCTACGCGGGGGGCCTCTTCGGCGTGCTGCTGTCGCCCGTTCACCTGTGCCTGGTGCTGAGCCGTGAGTATTTCAAGGCTGACTTCGGGCGGGTGTATCGCGGCCTGTTTCGGCTCATGGCGCCTTTGGCGCTTGTGGCGGTGGGGACATGGCTGCTCTGGGAGGCGCTGGGGCTTCGCTGAACAGCTTTCAGCGATTCGGCTCATTGGGGCAAAGACTGCCTGAAGGCAGGACTCCAAACGAGCTGCTCTCCTGGTTCGGAGTCCTGCCTTCAGGCAGTCTTCTCCCCTCTGAAGGCTCCGCCGAATCGCCGAAAGCTACTCGGCGGTGTAGGCGGAGAGGCGGAGCCAGGGGCTGACGGTGCGGACGCGGTCGAGCCTGCCCGTGGCGCCGCGTGCTGCGCCGACGCTGCCGAACGTGAGCGGCCCGCCGCCTGGTGCGCGATGCGAGCGCCAGGCCATTGCCGGCCAGCCGTCGGGCGCAGGCTCCAGTGACCAGACGTAGTTTGTGGCGAACGGCCCCGCGGGAGGCGGCGAGGGGCGGAAGCGCTTGTTGGTGGCCGGGCCGCTCAGGGCGCCGAAGAGGCGTTGCGACCACTCGGCCGGGCTCCGCCCGAAGTAGTCCAGCGGCCCGCCGTGGAACCGCTCGCGGTAGTACTCGCCCAGGAACTCCGCCGCGAAGGAGTAGCCGGCGTCGCTCGGGGTCGTGATGAACGGCGGCGGGCCGTAGGCGAAGCCGACGCTGCCGCCGAGGCACTGCCCGATGGCTCGGTCCTGCTGCCCCGTGATACCCGGCCAGGGGGCGAGGCCCGCCGTGTACTTCGGCGCGCCGGCGACCAGGGCGTAGGCCGCGACGAGGCGCTGGACCGCCTCGACGCAGGCCTGCGCATACTCCTCGGGCTCGCCCAGCCGGGAGGCCAGCCGGGCGAAGTACAGCGCAGCATCCAGCCGTGTGTCCGCGGTGGCACAGGCTTCCAGCCTGTGCGTCACAGGCAAGCCTGCCCTGAGCGAAGCCGAAGGGATGCCTGTGCCACCGATCCCGAGCGTGGCCCAGTCGTCGCCCCCCGCAACCGCCTCGCGCATTGCCACGAGCTGGCGCCAGCGCGGACGAAGGGCGTCCCACGCCCCGGCGTGGAGCGCGGCGTACCAGCAGCCCTGGAGCAGTTCCGCCGCGAAGGGCGCAGCCGCCGCGTCGCCCTGCGTCTGGGCGAGCAAGCCGTCCCACGCGCGCAGCCGCCCGCTCGCGGGGTCGTAGGCATAGCTCGCGTTCGCCGGCGAGAGCATGAAGCGGGCCAGGGCCTCCGAGGCCAGCTTGCCCCCCGCCCCGCCGTAGGCCGCCCAGAAGGGGATCTTCACCACGTCCTCGGAGAGCGTCCTGTAGTTGCGCGCGAGCGAGACCTGTGCCCCCGGCACGCCCGGCGGCACGTCCGCCACAGCGCTCAGGACGAAGCGGAGGAGGCCAGAGACCGAGTAGGTGTAGCCCTCGGCGTCGGGCACGACGTAGTAGGGGCCGACGGCGGTCGCGCAGCCCGTGGCCACGGGCTCCTTTGAGAAGCGGATGGGCAGCCCCGCCTGCCGCGCCAGCATCAGCAGCGGCGGCACGGGCGCCACGTGGCGCGCGCCGCGCGCCCCCGAATCCAGGTAGCCGAAGCGGACGCGGACCTCGATGAGGTCGTTCTGCGCGTCCAGCCGATACTCCTCCGACACGTCCACGGGGATGGCCTGGAGCAGCGGCGTCCAGGAGCGGCAGCTCTGCGCCAGCCGGCCCATCTCGTCGGGGTCGGCCGGCCACGCCGTCGTATCCGTCGGGTCTGCCCGCCGAACGCCCAGGAGCGGCAGCACGGCGGCCCGCGCCCCGCGGCGGGCGAACGCCAGCTCCACGCCCGCCTTAGTGTTCCACTTCCGCGGCAACTGGTCGAGGACGACGAGGAACGGGACGTCGAACGTCGGGCAAGGCGAGCCGTCGGCGAGCGCCACGCCGCGCCACTCCGGCGTCTCGCCGAACCATAGGAGCACCCACGGTTCGAGGAGCTGCGAGGTCTCGGGGTGCATCCTAGCCAGCAGGTGCTGGGGCGGGCGGAGGCCCGCCTCCTTCATCCCGCGGAAGAGCGTCAGCGTGTCCCCTGCCGCCTCCACCACCAGGGCGGGGGAGAGGGCGCTCTCGTAGACCCGCACGGCATCGCCCTTCTGCCCGAAGCGGCGGACCGCAGTGGCCACCCGCTCGGGCGCCCGCGGAGCGGCAGGGTGAACGACCACGCGGCGCGAGACCTCCAGCCCCCCCGCACGCGCCGTGACCGTGTGGACGCCCGGCGGCAGGCGAAGGCGAGGCGCCGTGGAGAACGCCTCGTTCGGCGACGTGCGGAAGCGGAAACGCGCATTGCCCACGGTCACGCCCGGCGAGGCCGCATCGGAGGCCGCCAGCTCGCCACTGCCCTCGATTGGCTCCCCGCCCAGACACTGGACGAGGACGCGGAGCGGCACGGCTTGCCCCTCGACGAAGTCGCCCTGCGCCGTGAGCGGCTGAAGTGTCAGGTGCAGCGGCGTGTTGGCCGACGTGCCGACCGTCAGGTCGTCCACCACCAGCGGCCCCACGCCGCCGCGCACCACGAGCGCCGCGAGCGACAGGGGGGTGGGAAGGCCGAGCGTGCGGGCCTCGATGAGGCGCCAGCCGCCGAAGTCCACGGCCCCCAGCGACAGGTCGGTCGTCTTCCCCGCCGCATCGAGCACGCGGAGCCAGAGGTGGTGGCCCGACCTCTCGCCGTGGACCCACAGGCCCACCCGCTCGGGCACGCCGGGAAGGGGGAGGGGTGGCTTGTCTCCCTTGCCCACGAACCGGGTGCCCGCCTGGGGCACCAGCGTGAGCGTCTGGCCCGGCGGCACGTCGAGCCGGCAGGCCTGGCGGCCCGAGTGCACCGTCTCCCGTTCCACCTTCATCCGGGGGTCAGCGCCCGGCGAGAACTGCACCGTCGCCCAGTCCTCGCCCCAGACGCACGCCTCGAAGTCCTCGACCACGAGGCGGCCATCGAACTTGCCCGCCTGCGCCGCCGACAGCCCGCAGGCGAGCAGGAGCGCGCACTTGAGGGGGTGTCTGGCCATCTCGAACAGGATTCTAGCCGCGCCGCGCCGTCGCGTCAAGACGGCTTCCCCCTGATGAGCATGGCCCCCAGTCCTGGCAATGCCTCCGTTCCCCCATCGTCCTCCTCCTCGTCCGTCGTCCTCGTCCTCGACTCTTCTCGCTCTGCGCCAGCAGAAGTCGAGGGCGATAGCCAATCTGGCGGCCTACCAGAGCAGGGGGCCAGACTCCCCCTGATCTCCCTCGGGCATCAGGCAGGGCGCAGGTCGCTCCGGGGGTGCGCGCGGGCATCGGGCGGTTTCCGAGCTCGCGGGCGCTGAAGGGAAGAACATTACGGAGTTGAACAACTCTGCAATGTTCTCCACGACGGGCCGGGTGCGAGGACACGCAGCACCGCTCGGTCACCGCGGGCGCCCCCCGTGCGCAAAGGCTCTGTCACTACAGCCCCGCAAGCTTGTTGGCGCCTTGTCTCGATGGTAGAATGCGCCGGCGTAGACTGCTGAATCACATGGCGCAAGGAGGAGTGGCAGGTCGGAGATCCCGCCGAGCCAGAGCCGTGGGCGCGAATGAAAGGATGGGCCGGGGGAGATGGCCGACCGAGAGCGTCGGACGGAGCGATGGATGCGAGCGAAGCGCCGTAGCGGCGACCTGCACCTGCTGACGGAAGACGGCATGGTCGCCTGCAATCCACGCGACCGGGAAGCCGCTCACCGCGCTGAGGTCGAGGGGATCGCCACGGGGAATCCGCTCGCCGTGACGTGTCGGAAGTGCCGCGCCATCCTCCGGAGGACGCGGGGGGGAGCCGGCCGCCCGCCTGGCGAGCGTGGCGGCAGAGGCTCAGTTCTCCGACTCGGATAGGGTGATCCTCTGTCGCGCCTCGGCGCCGCGTCAAGGTGGGTCCCTACCTGCGGGTCTGGCCCCCCGTTCTGTCTGTTTCCGCCGGGGAGCCTACCAAACCGTCCCTGTTCCCTGTCTGTATCACTCCCTGTGAGGAATGGCGTGAAGATAGGGCATTTCCGCCTGAAGGCCGAACTACGAACGAAGCCGCAACCTGTTGGTAGTTCGGCCTTTAGGCGGTGCCCTCCTGCGGGTGCGCTGGGGACAATGCCCTTATCTTCACGCCATTCCTCCCTGTGAGAGGGAAAGTGATGCAGATAGGCATGCGAGGCCGTAGAAGGCCCCGGATTGCCAAAGCGCCATACTTGATCAACTCTGAGGGGGGAGGAATTGATCAAGTATGGGGAGAAAGGCGGTAGAGGCCCATGAATCGCCAAAGCGCCATACTTGATCAACCCCGATGGGGGAGGAGTTGATCAAGTATGGCGGGAACGGGCATAGGCCCTCCGAATCGCCAGAGCGCCACACTGCATTACCTCGCTGCGGGGGCGAAGGTGATACGCGGTATGGGGGCAGGCGTCCCGGGTTGGGGCCTTAGTACAACGCCCCACAAATAAGGGGACAAAATCGCGGGCGCTTCGATGTCTTGCTCCCGAAGGGAGCAGATTGGCTAGCCGGCGGCTTCAGCCGCCGGAGTCGTGAGTCAAAAGTAGAGAAGTCCCGAAGGGACGGCAGAAACGTGTCCCTCGCCCCCTCCCGTTAGCCGTCTTCCGTCCCTTCGGGACTGGGCCGTGGGTACGCCGCGCTCCGGCGGCTGAAGCCGCCGGCTACCCACTGCTGTCCCTTCGGGACGGCCATTTTGTCCCCTTATTTGTGGGGCGTTGTACTTAGCCGGGTGCTGCGCACAAGAGACAGCGGGTGTCTTTTCCCCGTGGAGTGTCCACCTACCAGAACTGGGGGCCATACTCTCGAGCCGTTAGCCTTTGCTCCTCAGCCGCCAGCCGGGGAGGACCTCGGGCTTCTGGCCCTCGGGGAGGGGCTCGACGAGCTTGCTGTAGAGGTCGGGGCGCCGGGCCTTGAGGTAGCGGCGGCCGCTCGCAAGCACAAGCTTATCCGGCGTGCACAGGCCCACCACCACGTCGTCGCCGAGGGCCGTGCTCTCCGCGATGATCTCGCCAAAGGGGTCTATGACCATCGCGTTGCCGGTCTTGATCGTGTCGGCGTCCACCCCCACGGCGTTGGTGAAGATGTAGTAGACGCCGTTCTCGTAGGCCCGCGTGGGGAGCCAGCGCATGAGCCAGGCGCGGCCCGACGGCCCGGTGAAGGCCATCCGGAGGGGCACGGGGTCGCGCTCGCGGTTGTCCCAGAGCTTCCGGTCAATCCGCGAGCGCCCGGGCATGGGGCTGTCCACGCCGCAGGTGACGTGGGGGGCGAAGATGACCTCGGCGCCGAGCATCGTGGTGATGCGGGGGTTCTCGACCAGGTTGTTGTCGTAGCAGATGAGGATGCCGCATCGGATGCCGCAGAGGTCGAACACCACGTAGCCGCCGCCCGGCGTCAGGTGCGGGCTGATGAAGGGGTGGAG
>VGYV01000126.1 GCA_016872855.1 Planctomycetota bacterium | reverse complement strand
CTCGCGGGGTCGGAGCGCTTGTGGTAGCCGATCATCATCCAGGTGCCGCTGGCGGCGAGGGCGTCGAGAATCCGCTGCCCGGCGTCTATACTCCCCGCGAGCGGCTTCTCGGTGAAGACAGGCTTCCCAGCTTTCAGCAGCTCGGGGATGAGCGTGCCGTGGCGGGTGAACGGCTGCGAGGCCACGATGGCGTCGAGCTGCTCATTGGCTAGCATCTCGGCGGCATCCTTGTAGACCTTCGGGACGCGATAGTGCTGAGCGACGGCCTTGCCCTGCTTCTCGCGCAGTTCCGCGAGAGCCACCACCTCGCAATCGGGCAGCGTGTAGTAGTTCTTCAGATGCGCGCACTGCCCCATCCCGCCCACGCCGCAGAAACCAATCCTCACCTTCGCCATGCCGTGTCCCTTTCCTGGTAGGGCGTGCATACCTGCACGCGGCTTTCGTTCGTAGTGCCGCCTTCAGGCGGTCTTGTCTGAAACCGAAGCGGTGTTCGGTGTCAGGTGTTCACTGTTCGGGGGCCGAGGCCCAACATCGGCTCTTGGGGGAGCAATATACGCGGATGGCAGGGAAATGCAAGCGGGTTACCCGCTCTCCCGGCGGAGTCACCAGATGACGTCGAGACCGGAGGCCCGGAGCATCGCGTCGCCCGAGACAAGGCGAAGCCCGAGCTGGATGGCCGTTGCGCCAATAATGCGGTCGGGCATGTCAGGCACTGCGTTCCGCTCGATCTCCCTCACGCGCCGGGCAATCGAGAGGTCCACCGGCAGAGCCCTGATCCCCTGGGACGGGTCGCCGAGAGCTTGCAGCAACTGCTGGAACACCGATTCCTCGACACTGCCCTTCTCGACCAGGTAGGTCGCCTCCACCACGGAGATGGTGGAAATATAGATGAGGTCGCCGGACTCCAGCGTGCCGTCCATGGCATCCTGTGCTCCGGCAGAGAGACGCGGCGAATCGAGGAGGAACCAGATGATCGCGTGCGTGTCGGCTACCAGCGAACTCATCAGATCTCCCGCGGGAAGTTGCCCCACATCTCGCGCCGCGCCTGGGCGATGTCCTCTTCTGTGATGTCAGCAGCGTGGCCCTTCCATAGCCCCCTCAGGCTGGGATAGGGCTTCTTCCGGCTCGCCTTCTGACCGATGGACTCGACGAAGTGCAGCACTTCCTCCTTCTTGTCGGGAGACAGCGCCCGGCACTTATCCAGGATCATCTCTTCCGTAGTCATTGCCCTGCTCTCCTCAACCAGCATCGTGCCTCGCTCAACCACCCCAATCATACCACCCGCCCGACGACCATTCAAGCCGTAGGGCGTGCACACCCTACCGAATCTCCTTCAGCGCCTTCTTCAGCCGCTCGTGCCACGCCGCAAAGTCGGAGGAGTGATAGGCACCGCGGTCCGCTCGATCAATGCTCGCCTGTAGGGCCATTGCGAAGAAGCCCTTGCCGATCTCGAACAGAGTGAAGTCCATGCCCTCAACGTACACAAACCTCTGCCTGCATCCAGGCAACCTAGCAAGCCCCCGTGCAGCCTGCCAGCGAGGCCCGGCGCACATGGGATCAATGTCGAACTCGGTGTTGGGGTCTTGGTTCCAGTCCTCCGCGATCAGGCAGAAGCGCTCACCCCCTCGGACGGCATCGGCGAGCGCGTCAAGGTGAGGCTGCCAATCGGTCCGCTGGAGACGCCGCACGATGGCATGACGGTTGTCGGGGCGGAAGGGGACGTTCAGGAAGTGGCTCAGCATGTACTTGCTCTCGAGTCCGGTGTAAGTCCCCTCGTAGACCCTCCGTAGCTTGCGGAGTTCGCCCAGGAACTGCGGCGTGGTCATATCGAGCGGGGGCCATTCCTCGCTGGCCCGACGAGGGAAGGGAGCGAATTCGGCCTTCAGTGGCTGACCTGATGGCGCAAGCAGGCGGAACCGTGTTTCGGCGGAGACAAGCGTCACGGATTCCCGCGCGAGAACCCGATGCTCCCCCGGCGAATCGTTAAGGGCGGTTGGGATAGTCACCTCCGCCTTGCCGCCGGGAGCTTGCACATTCGCCAGCCTACGGACGATCGACTGCCCGGCGGGGCCGCAAACGTCAATCACGAAGCCATGCACTGTCTCCCTGTCGGTTCCCTGGAGGCGCAATGAGATCTTGAGCGCACAGCCCGCCTCAACCCGACTGGGCGCTGCTGCGTGCAAGGCATACGGCACCTTCCGCGTGAGCATGACCTTCCGGTGGCGTGACCACCCAAACAAACTCGAGAACCAACTGGAATCCACGGGACGCAGAGGCGATGCTCGCTTCGGCACGATGGCAAGAAGGGCCGCGCCACCCGGCCGCAGGCGGAGAGGCAACACATCTCCCGTCGAGCGCGGATACCGGCGGCTCGGGGGATACTCGAGAGACACCGGGGTGCCATGCACTGGCTCATCCACGAGACTATACAGGGTCATGTTCGGGTCGGCCCACTTGACCCTCGCCCAGATGCTCGGGCTTCGGTGGTCGGAGAAGATGGCGAGGTACTTGATGCGGCCGCTGGGGTCGCTGTAGAGCTGGCTGGACCACCAGGGGACCGATTCGCCTGGGGCCGGCTTCGACTTGAGGGGGACCTGCCACCAGCCCTTGTTGTCCTGCGACGGCTCGGCGGACTCGAAGGCGATGAAGTACTCGGCCTTCACGCGGCCATCCGAGCGGATGATGGCGTCAATGAGCTTGCGGTATGCCTCGCGGGCAGGCTCGTGGAAGCTGTTCCACCAGTTGTCCCAATCGCAGAGGAAGTTGAGGTAGACGACCCGCCCCTTGCCCACGCGCCGCGACAGGAGAAGCGGCGTGCCGTCCTTGTGCTTGGCGAGCACCTCCACATCGGGCGCGATGTCCAGCACCCTATCCTTGCCCTTGCTCGTCAGATTACCCTCCCGAAGGTTCCAAACCTTCGGGAGGGTAGTTTCTTCCTTCACGACCGCCTGGCTGGTGTTGAGGAGCTTGAAGCCGAGCAATTCGCTAAGGCCGGTTTCCTCGGCAGGATAGACGGTGAGGGCGTTGCCGTGGGGCGAGCACGAGGCGAGCCACGGCGTCGAGATGAGCAATCCACCGCCCTTTACGAAGTCGGCAACCGCCCTGCCCTCCTCGGTGCTCAGCACCTGCGCATGCGACGCCACGAGCACCTTGATGTCTTTCAGGTCCTTCGCGTGGACCACTTTGGGCATGTAGCCCGTCTCCTCCAGCGCCGAATAGATGGGCGCATTGCAGTCAATCGCCGAGCCGAAGTGCTGGCCGAGGATGCCCTTGGGCAGCGGCTGCTGGCCAACCAGCATGCCAAGCCCCTCCGTGTAGGCGAAGCGCTTGTGCAGCAGGATCGGCTCGATGGGGCGAAGGCGCTCCCGCAGCTCCTTCGTCCAGAAGCTCGCACGCGTGTGCGTGAAATCAGCGTTGAACGTCAGCGGCACGTCCACCCAGTAGTCAATGTGCGTGTTGCCCGCGAGGACGGAGGACATGACGGTGCAGTTCCAGAGCGAGCGGAGGTCGAAGTAGGCCCACATTGCGGCGGAGAAGCCTGGAACGTCGCCGTAGTCGCGGCGGGCGATGGCATTGCCCACGAGCGCCGCCTCCTTGGGATAGAACGGCCCGAGGCCGGCGAAGTTGTAGACGTCCACCTTCGGGTAGAATCCGCCTGGAGCGCTCATGATCGTGAGCGGCACTGGGTTCCGCCGCGAACGGTAAACCTCGGTCGCCAGGTCGCAGTACTTCTGGTAGTACCAGTCGAAGAAGTTGTAGGTCTCCCAATAGGGCGCGGAGTGGCCGATGTATCTCTGCTTGGGATCGAGGCGGGCGAGGTCCACCGGGATGACTGGCTTGCTCTCGCCCTTCTTCTGCATCGCTTCCCAGGCCTGGGCTGTGACGAAGACCTGGCCTGGCGAGCGCACCTTGGCCTTCTCAAGTGGGATTTCGTCGAAGGAGGCAAAGCTCGTGCCCCATTCCTGGTTCAGCACCTCGATCTTCCCGGCATAGCGTTCGCGGAGATAGCTATCGAAGACCTTCTGCGGCACGGTGGGCGCCTTCTCCACGTAGTCCGCCACTCCGTGGCGGGAATCTCCCGCCGCGGAGCGGCGGGCTACGTCGGGCCAGTAGTAGCGGGTGCCCCAGCCGTCCTTGAAGCCGCTCTCCTCGCCGAGGGAGACGAGCGACTTCGAGCGGGCATCGGGGCCGCCCTTGTTGAGGTTATCAATGGTCTTGCTCATCGCGGCGCGGACGGCCTCCCAGTTGTCATGGTCAATGGTGACGCCGAAGGTGTTGATGCCCGTGCCCTCGACATATTGCCGCATCCCGTAGCGGTCGGCGGTGTAGGGGTTGCCCGTGCAGCCGAGGGCGTTGAAGCCCGCATCGCGCACGAGGTCCATGAAGCGCCCTCCCCCGCCCCATGTCCAGACCGACCACTCGAAGCGGTCGCGCATCGTCCAGGGCTGGTCGAGCTGCACCTGCGCCCGCGCCAGGCCAGCGATCTTCCCTTCCTTAGAGAACATGGCCGTCACCCAGTAGCATCCCAAGAACTCCGGCCCGCGGTCGGGCATCGTGAGCTTTCCGGTGGCGGTGCGTTCGCCCGTTCTCAGAAGGGGAGCCATCTTCAGCGCCCGGCCCGAGCGGTCCACCACGTAGGCGACGGGCCGGTAGTCGCCTTCTTCGGCATCGGCGGCCCAGGTCGCCATCGCCGTGATCGTCTCCCCTGGCCGATAGGTCGGCTTGTCCGTCTTCACAGTCAGCGGCACGCGATGCACATAGGGCACCCAGGCCGTGCTCTCGCAGAGCACGGCCCTGCTCGGGGCGTCGAGGGCCTGAGCCGTCACGAGCAGGAACGCATCAGTGCAGGGGAGAGAGACGGTTGGCTCGAAGCGGATGACCCGACGGTCGCCGTGCTTCAGTGTCAACCGTTGCTCTGTCACGACCTTCTCCGTCGAGCGGCGGCTGGAGACCGTCACGACAAGGCTCACCTCCGCCGTCTTCTCCGACCAGTTCTCGACATCAGTGGGGATTGAGAGCTTTGAGCCGCATCTCCCCGATGCTCTCTCGGGAAAGCCGAGCTTAGCCAGCACAGGGAACGCCTTCCGTTCGTACGCAAGCCCATAGATCAGGCGGCGATAGAAAGCGTTCCACGCAGCGCCATCGTCGGGACGCTCGGGGTCGTAGGTCGCCGCGTTGTCGCCGCGCCACTGGTGCCGTTCGCCGCCGACCTGGAAGAGGTGCACCACCTCGCCGCCGTCACCTACGGGCCAGTGGCGGAAGCAGGCCAGGCCCTCGTTGAGCGTCAGGGCCTCGACAATCTGGCCAGCGGGCCTGTAGACAGGCCCATAGAAGTGCGCGCCGGTGACTTCGAGTGGAACGCCGCGCGTCAGCGGATGGTCGCTGGCGCGACCACAGGTGTAGACCCAGGACTTGCGATCGCCCGACTTGACGGGCAGGACGCCGTCGAGAGGTGTGCCCTCGTAGGCCGCCTCCCAGCCAGGGTTGATGACGACCAGCTTCCCGCCGCCGCGGGCGTAGTCGGCGAGCTCCTTCTGCGTGGCGACGAGGCGCTCGCCCTCCGCCTTGTCGTTCGAGCGGACGGGGAGTTGGGCAATGACGACGTGGAACTCGCGCATCTTGGCCACGAGGCCATCGAAGTAAGCGGCGCCCTCCTTCTGGACGTATGCCTGGTCCTCCTTGCTCTCCTCGAGCGGCTTGTCGCACAGGTGATGCATCTCCAGGTCGCCGTAGCGGAGGGGAGCGAAGGCCACGTCGGCCGGCACCACGTGGCGGAGCTGTTCCGCGAACATCTCGCTGTTCGGGCTGCCCGCCAGGTAGAGCACCTTCGGCTTGCCGAGCGAGTGGCAGTGGAACGGCGGGTCGCTCCCCGCGAGAGCCGTTGCCAACAATGTAGGAAGCATCAGTGTCCGAAGGTTCATGGAGGATCTCCACTGGCGTTCACGCCGCAACACCAACGAGCCGAGTTCGCAAGGAGCCGTTGCACATCGGGCAGTTCCAGGACTTCCCGGTTGTGGCCGAAAGCCAGGTAGGCCACTCGCCCCTTCCCCTCGGTGCGGACGTAGCCGGCGAGACAGGTCTCGCCTTCCGCCGTGCTCTCCAAGAGCCTCACCATATCGGTCGCCAGGGGCCTCGGCCTGTGGTGTTCGCCCGTGGCGGTGAAGTCGGCGATGCCGCGCGTGACGGGGTGGTCTTTCGCAAGGACGCGCACGCGGTAGCCCTCGCGCGGGGCGCCGTGGCTGTCGTACTGGCTACCCAGGACGCGGAGGATGGGCGCGGGGTTCTCCTTCTCTGCCCACGGCTTGAGGGCATTGGCGTTGTGGAGGGCGAGGATGCCCCCGCCCGCGCGGACGAACGCGATGATCGCCTGCTCCTGGGAGTCGGTCATCCACCACTGGGGACGATTGGCCGCGGGGTCTGACCAGTTCATGCCGTCGCGGAGGATGATGAGCAGACGATAGTGCTTCAATGCGGCGGCTGTGAGCTTGGTGACATCGTAGAGGAAATCGGTTGTGACGCCGGCGGGTTTCATCGCGGCCTCGATGGGCGGGCGAATGAGGCCGGGCGGGTGATAGTGGTCGCCGATTAGGGCGATGGCGCGGGGCTTCCCGTCATTGGGCGGGGCGGTCGGCTCCGCCGTGAGTTGCTGGTAGGCAGCCCTGACCTGTGCGGCGAACGCGCGGTCATCGCGGGCGAACTTCTCGCGGCCAGGGACGCCCACGAGGTAGGGGCGGCCGTAGTCCTCCTGGTGCGGGGTGAGGAGTTGTGCGAGGGTGGCCTCGAGCGAGCGCCCCTGGCACACCTGCGCGGCCACCTGGTCGCGGAGGGACAAGAGGTAGGTGCGCGTGTCGCCGGGGCCCGTGGCGCAGGACAGCGATGCGGCGGTGAGGACAAGGGGTGCAGCAATCAGCCGCCTGACGCACACGGGCCTACTCCTCAGCGGGTTTGCCGCGCTTGTAAGGCGGCGAGTTGAGCTGCACGAGGCGGTCGCTGGCGTCGGCCACCAGCAGTTCGTGCGACCCGTCGCCGTACATGTCCGCAGCCGTCATCGCGACTGGGATGAACCCCTTCTTCCCCAGTCGCCGAAGTGCGCCGCCAGCGGCTCATCGCCGTCCTCCCAGAGCTGCCGCGGCGGAGCCGGCTTCCATGCCTGGTCTGACCGGCCGGGGTTCGCGAACGCCAGGAGCTTGCCACGGCTGGACAACACGATGGCATCGAGCTTGCCGTCGCCGCTGACGTCGGCGAGCGCCTCGGCGAGCACGTCCTGTTGGCCGGCCAGGTCTACTGCGGCCTTCGCAGGCAGGAACCTCGAGCCGCTATTGACCCACAGGCCGGCCAGCAGCAGGTCTGCTCTGCCGTCGCCGTCTACGTCCCCGAACGCGGCGGCGGAGGCCCGGACCCCCGCCAGCCCCCAGGCGGCGGTGGCATCCTGAAAGGGGCACTTGGGGCCGGTTCCCAGGTAGAGACGCGCGCCGTCGGCGGCGAGGACGAGCAGGTCGCACTTCCTGTCGCCGTTGACGTCGGCGGCGGCCATGGCCTTGGGCCGAACGCCCAGAGCGCCCAGATCGAACGCCGCGCCAAAGTTGGAGTGCTCGAAGATGTCCAGGAGCGGCTCGCCATGCTTCGCCAGGTCGGCTGCGGACACCGAGTCGCGGCCCCACGCAGGCGCCGCCGGGTGCTCTTTGAGTTGGCGCACGATGCGAATCAGCGCGCGGGTTCGGCCAGGGAACAAGTAGGGCGTCTCGAACGTCCCCGTGACCTTGAACGTTGCGGGAGGAACCTGGACGGCCTCGTGCCAGGCGTCGCCCACGTGGAGCACGCCCCCCTTGATCCCGACGAAGATGACCGCAGGCCCCTTCGCAGCCAGGCGTCTAAGGGGTTCAGCGGAAGGCCCGAACTGGATGCGAATGGTGCCATCGGTTGGTGCGGCCTGGGTCTGGCTGCGCGCGCCGACCATCGTTTCAACCACTTTGACCTCCACCTCGCCACCGGCGGCGTCCACGCGCGCGACCTCGCCCATCACGACCTGCCTGGAACTCCTGATGATCTTGCTGAGGGACATGTCTATTCGGATCACGGCATGCGCCGGCGCCGTCACGACCAGCGCAAGGATTCCTGCTGCTGCGGATAGCCTATGTGGTCCCACGTGTGTCTCCTGACCCGATTATGGACTTCTGCAAGAGTAATGCAACACCGACCGCGGTATAGCAGTCGGTCTTGCAGCCTGCGAAGCGGGCGACCGAGCCGTAGCCCAGGGCGACCGAAGGGAGCCCTGGGAAACGGCGCCCCCTTGTTTCGGAGCCCCTGAAAGGGGCGATTCACGGCCCTCTCAATCGCCCCCGTTCGGGGGCTCCCCCGTGGGGGGGCGGCCTACCCAGGGCTCCCTTCGGTCGCCCTGGGCTACGGCTCAATCGCCCCACTTCGGGGGCTGAGAATGTTGCATTGCTTTTGCAGAAGTCAATAGCGCTAGAGCGCGCGTTGGGCCTTGTGGCGGGAGAGCCAGCTCGCCTCCTCTACTCACCAAAGGACACCGCGGGGCGGGTGCGTTAATCAATAGGGCGTGGTCCGTTTGGGATACCCCTGCGGGGTAGCCGCTGGGGCGTGGCGCGCCCAGGAGCAAGTTTGCAGAGTTGTACAACTCTGCAAAGTTGCTCTCCGACCACGTTCTGTGCGTCGAATCGCCTGGTTCTCTGCACGTTGCACAACGCCATCGCTCGCGCTTCCGCGCATTCGTGAGGAACCCGTCACACCTCAAGGACAGGCCGCTGTCCGAAACGGACCACGCCCTAATCAATAGTCGCGCACGGAGCCGTCGGGCGACGTGGGCGTGGGCCACTTGAACTGGCGCTTCGGGTCGGCATTGACCTTCTCGAACATCGCCTCGTCCACCTCAACGCCGAGGCCCGGCCCCTGCGGGAGCGAGGCGTAGCCGTCCTTGTCCACCTCCCAGTTCTTCCGCGCCACGCCCGGCGGCATGATGTGGCCGTCGAGATAGGCCTCGTGGATGAGGAAGAGCGGAATCGAGGCGGCCAGGTGAAGGCTGGCCGTGAGGCCAAGCTCGGACAGCGTGCAGTGGGGCGCGAGCGGCACAAAGTAGGCCTCGGCGAGGGCGGCGATCTTCCTTAGCTGCGTGATCCCGCCCGAGTGGCAGCAGTCGGGCTGAAGGATGTCAATGCACCGCTCCTGGAGGAACGGCGCGAAGCCCCAGATCGTCCGCTCCCGCTCGCCCGTGGCCAGGGGCACGCGGACCGATTGCTTTATCCGCTTGAAGGTCTCGATGTTGCCTGGCACGGCCGGCTCCTCGATGAAGAGCAGGTCGTAAGGCTCAACGGCGTTGGCGAACTGGATGAGCATCGCGGGCGGGATGGCGCTGTGCGCGTCGAACATGAGCAGCCCGTCGGGGCCGAGGCGCTCGCGGTGCTGCTTCACCATCGCCACAAGCCGCTCGATGTCGCGCGGGGTGCCCGCCTCGGGGTGCGGCCCGCCTGTGCCGATCTTGTAGGCCTTGGCCGATGGGTAGAGGCGAATCTTGTCGCGCGTCGGGCCGCCCAGCAGGCGGTAGACCGGCACGCCCCACGCCTTCCCCGTGATGTCCCAGAGGGCCATGTCAATGGCGGCGATGACGTGGGTCATGAACGGCCCGCCGCGCATGTCGCGGTGCGAGCGGTAGAGCTTCTGCCACAGGTGCTCGATGCGGGTAGGGTTCTCGCCGTCGAGGAGCTGGAAGAGCGAGTGGGCGAGTGCCACGGCCACTGTGGGGTCGAGGCCGGTCACCTCGCCCCAGCCCGTGAGCTTCAGGTTGGTCTGGATCTTGACGTAGACTTTGGTGCCGACGCGCCATGCCCTCAAGGCGCTGATCCGGATGTTCGCGCCGCGGTCCTCGACCTTTGCCGCGGAGTCCTGCGCTCGGCCCAAGCGCTCAGACAGGAGCGCCGCTCCCAGCCCGCCCGCAGCCCCTAACGCCCAACGCCGGCTCACTCCGTCTCGGGCCGCGGTCTCCTTCATCGTAACCTCCTTCTCAGGCCGCGCTTGCCACCCAAGCGTCCGTGTCTGTCCGTGTTCGTCCGTGGGCCGAGCGACACGGACAGGCACGGACGGACACGGACGGGGTTCTCGCGGCAAGGGATTACTCCCCGAGCGCCCAGCGAATCCCGCAGCTCGGCTTGGTCTCCCAATAGGGGTGCAGAGAAAGGCCATTGGACTTCGTGGCGCTCTTTTCGGCGCCGTAGAGGATGTCGGGCTTGTCGTTGTTGTTCACGCGGAAGGTGAAGCCGAAGGTCGCGCCCGGCTTAGGCTTCACAAGACCGCCTGAAGGCGGAACTGCGAACTCGGACCAGGGAATGGCGAGTTCGTAGGTGGTGACTTTGCCCTCGCGTTTCACGATGTGCCGGGCGCCGTTGACCGGCCCCTGGTCGAACTTGGCGCGCGGCTGGCGCGGGTAGTGGTGGGTGCGGGGCATGCCGGGGGCGAGGATGCGCCACAGCTCGCTCTTCCCGTCAAGGCACTGGTAGGCCGAGAACTCGTAGTCGGTGTCGGGCATCGCGTGGAAGCCCCAGGGCACTTTGTCGGTGTCCAGCTTCATATTGTAGTGGTAGTCGGGCAGGAAATCGAAGCCGAGCTGAAGGTTGTCCCCCGCCCACGGCTGCTCGCCCCAGGGCACCTTCTTGTAGACGTAGTAGGCGTCGGCGAACGTGGCCTTCGGGTTGCGGTCCTTTGCCTGGAAGTAGACGCTTGCGGCGTTGCTCGTGATGGCGTGTTTCAGCTCGGGGTCGCCCTCGATGAGCTTCTGATAGGCCGGCCATTCGGGGTCGGCCTTCATCTTCTCGGCGGTCTTCGCGTCGCGCATGTTGGCGAGGACGAACCTGCGGTAGGGCCGCAGCCGCTCGCATATCCCGTCGTCCTTCGCGCTGCGGAAATACTGCTCCTCGTCCCACGTCTCCAGCCGCTGGTGGCCGGGGTAGTCGCTCTGGTCGAGGACGCGGGCGGCCACATAGAGGAAGGCGTCGTCCCACGCCAGCTTCACCTCGGCGAATGCCCCGTCGGGCTGGGCGTCCTTCGCCTGAAGGAACGGCATCCAGGCCTGCTGCGTGGGGTCCACCTTCTGGAGTTTGGCGTCGGCGAGGACGCCCAGGTCGTCCTTCCAGTCAGCGAGGTCGCCGTCCACCTTCTTGGTGCCGCGCTTGGCGACGACGACGTTGAGGTTCTCCGCCCACGTCGCCTTGCCCGCATCGCTGTCGAATTCGCAGGAGAAGAGATAGGTGTTGGTGGGCGATACCTTTGCCTGGGTGGCAGCCAGCGCGCGGCGCACTGTTGCCCCAGCGTCCATCGCGCAAGGGAACCTGGGGAAGCTCAGCGTGAAGCCCGGGGGAGGCGTGATCTTGAGAACGCCCTGGATTCGGCGATTGAGCAGATTGTGCACCGTCACTCCCACTGTGGGGGAGAGTGGGTCGAAAGGCGCCGTGAAATCGTGGAGGATGATCTCGACGGGGCGCATGCCCTCGATCCGCGCGTCCTTGAGGCGTTGCTCGATGAGGCGGATGCCGCCACGGGGCGAGCGGATGTAGTGCGAGAGGTAGTCCATCGGGAGCACGACGCACTTCCGACTCTCGAACTCGCGGTTGCCGGCGATGTCATAGAACTCGAGGCGGCCATCGGAGTTGTCAATCGTGATCGTGCCGCCCTCGTGGGCCTGGAGCTGCCACCAGAGGACGTCCTTCGGGTCGCCCCCGTGCGGGGCGTAGAGCTTGCCGAAGAGGACAACCGTTGCGTCGCGGCCCGTGCCGAACTGGAATGCCCAGGGCAGGTGGGTGTGGAAGAGCATGCGCTCGAACTTCCGCCCCGTCATCATCACGTTGAAGACGTTCGAGGCGAGCGCCACGGGGTTGGGCATCTGGAAGGTCATGGGCGAGCCGGGCACGCTGAAGTACGTCATCGCCGGGTGCCACGGGGTCATGCGGTCCTGGCCGCAGGCGAGGAACTGCGTGACGATCTGTGGCAGCAGCACCTCTGAGGCGGCGATCCAGGTCTCGGTGTCCGTGCTCTCCTTGCCCCAGTACTTCGCCACCATCGGGCCGTAGCTGGTGCGGGGCGGCACGTAGTGGTCGGTGAAAATGTCGACCAGCTTGGCGAGCTCCTTGCGGTCCTCGCCCACGAGGAACTTGTCCTCGGTGTTCATGATGGAGCAGGCGGCGGCGGTCTTGATGCGGCGGCTCACGCGCCGGGCGTTGTCGGCGATCTGCTTCATCAGGGCGCGGTAGTGGTTAGAATCGCTCTCCCAGCCGCTGATCGAGATGCCCTCCCACGGCTCGTTCCAGTGCTCGATGGCCCAGAGCGCGCCGTTGCCCCGCTGCCAGTAGCGGTCGCAGAAGGCGTAAATCCACTTGCCGAACGCCTCGTAGTGTTTGGGCTGGCAGGAGTGGTCGGGCTTCTCGGGGATGCAGGCGGGGGTAGGCTGGCCGAGGGGATAGGTCCAGTAGGGGTGGCCGCCCATCGTGACGAGCGCCTTGATCTTCGCCTCTGCCAGGCCGTTCATCAAGGGGTCGAAGCGCCCCCAGTCGTAGGTGCCCTGCTTGCTCTCGGCCCAGCCCAGCTCGATGCGCACCCCCCTGATGCCGAGGCGGCCCAGCGTGAGCGCCCGCGCCCGGATGTGCTCGGGCTTCTGGCTGTCGTGGGTGAGGAACTGCCCCTCCCCGAAGACGGGGGCATCAATGTCGAAGCCCTGTTGTGGCTTCATCGCCCGAAGGAGCGTGCATAGGAACTGCGGATTCTCCCCATTCGGCGCGATAGTCACCGCGTATGTGCCATATCGGGGCGGCACCGGCAGGCCCTTCGCCTCGACCTCCGCCATCGCCCCCTCCTTGTCCTCGACGGCCACAGGCACATCGAGCTTGCCGCGCGGCCCCAGGTTCTCGATGGCCACCGGCTCGCTCATCACCGACCAGCCTTTGAGATACCTGTTCTGCCGCGCCGCAATCTCGATGATTTCCAGCGTGACCGACTTCAATGGCTCTTTCCCCCGCGTCACCTTGATCGTCAGGTCAACCGAATCGCCGGGATAGAACACGTTCCCTGTCTGGCTTGCCCGCACGAACATCAGCTTCGTGTCGGGTGCCCCGCAGCCCATCGTCTTCAGGTTCTCCGGCAGCAACAGGTCTGGGACGCCGAGCGCCCGCTGCCCGCCCGCGAGCCAGAGGCTGGCGGCCGTTGCCAACAACCAGACGAGGCCGTTTCTCATCGGACCGCTCCTTTCAGCAAGAGTGCGCACTAGGGTACGGATTACCCAGGCAACGTCAACCGGCAGTTCGCGCGGCGGTGTGGCAGCTTGACAGGGGCATCGGTTATGCTACAATGCCGGCAGAAGAGGGCCGGCAGGCTTGGAATGGAGGTGGTTTCATGGCTGTGCCCGTTGTGCCGAGCGAGACGGAGGTCTACGAGCCCCCCGCGGGTCTTGCAGCGGGCTGTTCGCTGCCCAACTACGAAGAGGTCTACCAGCGGTCCATCGCCGACCCGGAGGGGTTCTGGGCCGAGGTGGCGAAGGAGCTCCAGTGGTTCGAGCCCTGGAAGCAGGTGCTCGACTGGCAGTATCCGTTCGCCAAGTGGTTCGCGGGGGCCAAGTGCAACATCGTCCAGAACGCGCTCGACCGCCATCTGGCGACCTGGCGGCGGAACAAGGCGGCGCTCCTGTGGGAGGGCGAGCCGGGCGACACCCGCTCCTACACCTACTTCCAGCTCGCTCGCGAAGTCTCGAGGTTCGCCAACGTGCTGAAGAGCATGGGCGTGCGCAAGGGGGACCGCGTGACGATCTACCTGCCGCGCATCCCCGAGCAGGTCATTGGCATGCTGGCCTGTGCCAAGATCGGCGCCATCCACAGCGTCGTCTACGGCGGCTTCAGCCACGAGGCGCTCCGCACGCGCATCCAGGACTCGGAGGCCCGCGTGCTCATCACCGCCGACGGCGGCCACTACAATGGCAAAGTGGTCCAGCTCAAGGAGATCGCCGACCAGGCGGTCGCACACGCCCCCTCGGTCGAGGTCGTCATCGTCGTGCGGCGCGCCGGCGCCCAGGTGAACATGGAGCCTGCCCGCGACGTGTGGTATCACGAGCTGATGTCGCTCCCCATCGCCTCGGCCGAGTGCCCGACCGAGCGTCTCGACGCCGACGACCCGCTCTTCATGCTCTACACCTCCGGCACTACGGGCCAGCCAAAGGGCATCCTCCACGTCCACGGCGGGTACATGGTCGGCGTCGCCGCCACAACCAAGTGGGTGTTCGACATTAGGGACGAGGACACCTACTGGTGCACCGCCGACGCCGGCTGGGTGACTGGGCACAGCTACATCGTCTACGGCCCGCTCATCAACGGCGCGACGGTGCTGATGTATGAAGGCGCCCCCACCGCTCCCCGCCCCGACCGCTGGTGGGGCCTGGTCGAGCGCTACGGCGTCACCGTCCTCTACACCACGCCCACGGCCATTCGCGGGCTGATGCGCTTCGGCCAGAGCTGGGTCAACCGACGCGACCTCTCCTCGCTCCGCCTCCTGGGAACCGTCGGCGAGCCGATCAACCCCGAGGCCTGGCGCTGGTACTACAACAACGTCGGCCGCAAGCGCTGCCCCATCATGGACACCTGGTGGCAGACCGAGACCGGCATGATCATGATCTCGCCGGTCCCCTCCACGAGGCTGAAGCCCGGCTCGGCCACGCGGCCCCTGCCCGGCGTCGTCGCCGACGTTGTGGACGAGCACGGCAAGCCCGTGCCCGCCGACCACGACGGCTTCCTGGTCATCAAACGGCCCTGGCCCGCCATGCTCCGCACCCTCTACAAGGACCCCGAACGCTACCGCGAGAACTACTGGGAGAAGATCCCAGGCGTCTACACCGCGGGCGACTCCGCGCGCAAGGACAAGGACGGCGACATCTGGGTCATCGGCCGGATTGACGACGTGTTGAAGGTCTCGGGCTACCGCCTCGGCACCGCCGAGGTCGAGAGCGCCCTGGTGAGCCACGCCGCCGTCTCCGAGGCCGCCGCCATTGGCAAGCCCCACGACCTCAAGGGCAACGCCATCAAAGTCTTCGTCGTCCTCAAGAGCGGCTACCAGGGCACCGACAAGCTCAAGGACGACCTGCGCGTCCACGTCGGCAAGGAGCTCGGCCCCATCGCCCGGCCCGACGAGATTGACTTCGTCAACAGCCTTCCCAAGACCCGCAGCGGCAAGATCATGCGTCGCCTCCTCCGCGCCCGCGAGCTCGGCCTGCCCGAGGGCGACACGAGCACGCTCGAGGACTGAACGGACGGCATAGCTATCACGTGCTCCTGTCGTGGCGAGCGGCGAAAGACGAGAGCAGACGGCAGACGACAGAGGACAGACGACAGACAGGAATCGTCCTCGTCCCTCGTCCTCGTCCTCGATCTTCTCCCCTTGGCGTCCGCGATTGACACGCCCGCCGCCGCCTGGCATGCTTAGGCCATGTCAGACCCCCGCAGATATTCCCCCCTCTCCATGGGCGCGCTCTTGCTCGCCGCTGCCCTCGCAGGCGTCCAGGCCGCCGACGACAACTGGCCCCGCTTCCGCGGGCCGGGCGGGGCCGGCATCAGCGACGCCACAACCGTGCCCGTGACCTGGACCGCCCAGGACTATAACTGGCGGGTGAAGCTACCCGGCGAGGGACACTCCTCCCCCGCCGTGTGCGGCGAGCGCATCTACCTGACCTGCGCCGACCCCGAGACGGCCACACGCACGGTCGTCTGCCTCCACGTCTCCGATGGCCGCACGCTCTGGCGGCGCGACTTCCCCTCGACGAAATACCGCCACAATGCGGCGAACAGCTTCGCCGCGGCCTCGCCCGCCGCCGATGCCGACGGCGTTGTGGTCACTTGGACCACGCCCGAAGAGGTCACGCTCCTCGCCCTCGACCGCGACGGCAAGGACCTCTGGCGCCGCAACCTCGGGCCGTTCACAGCCCTCCACGGCAGCGGGAGTTCGCCCGTCATCATCGGCGGCCTGGCGGTCCTGGCGAACGAGCAGGGCGACTTCCAGACCACGGGCCGCCCCCCCGACAAGCAGCCCAAGAGCTCCATCGTCGCCGTGGACCGCAAGACGGGCGAGACCCGCTGGCAGATCGAGCGCAAGACCACCTGGGCCGTCTACGCCACCCCCTGCGTCCGCCAGGACGAGGAGGGGCAGACGGAGCTTGTCTTCATCAGCACCTCCCACGGCTTCACCGCGGTCGAGCCGGCCAGCGGCAAGGTCATCTGGGAGACAGGCGACCTCCTCAAGGAGTGCGTCTGCTCACCCGTAGTGGCCGACGGCTTGGTCATCGCGGGCGATTCGTATTTCATGAAGGGCGGCCACTTCGTCGCGGTCCGGCCGCCCTCGAAGAAGCAGGGCACGAAGCCGACCGTGGCCTGGGAAATCCCCAAGCCCGTCCCCCGCGTCTCAACGCCCATCGTCGTCAACGGCCGCCTCTACCTCTGGAGCGAGGAGGGCACCATCGCCTGCCACAACGTCGCCACGGGGCAGATGATCTGGAAGGAGCGGATACAGGGTGGGGTGTTCCACGGCTCGCCCGTCTGCGTCGGCGGCCGTTTGTACTGCATCTCCCGCAACGGCGACGTCATCGTCCTCGCCACCTCCGACAAGTTTGAGCTATTGGCCC
>VGYV01000125.1 GCA_016872855.1 Planctomycetota bacterium | reverse complement strand
TGGCTCGACACGTCCTTGCCTGGAAAATCTTCCCGCGCCAGGAAGAGCTGAGGCTCTGGACGAGCGTGCTCGAGGCCATCGGCAAGGGCGACCCACGTGCAGTGGCGGCCCTCCAGCGCGCGAGGGAACAGCTCGAGGCCCCCAGCGTCATCAGTGGCACAGGCGTCCCGCCTGTGGTCCCCCGAATCATGGAAGTCTCCTTCCCCACGCCCTATTCGCCCACCGAGTCGCCCCCCGTCCCCAAGGGCCTCCCTCCGACGGGCCAGGTGAAGCTCTGGCTCCGCGATGCCCTCGTGCGCACGGGGAAGGACGGCAAGGCCTCGTCCCACGCCCTCGAGCTGAATCTCCTGCGCCTGCGCGGCGAATGGCTCCCCGACTTCTGGGGCAAAGGCGTGGGCTACAACCAGGGCGACCACGAGGGGCGAATCGTCCGACACGAGGGGGCGGGCGGCAGGACGCTCCTCGACCTCGAGGTGGCCGTCGCCGACGACAACTGGGTGCCCGGTGGCTTCGGACGATTCCGCGTCGCGCCGAACGAGGCGGGCGGCGGCTCCTACGACGGCTCGTTCAACGGCCGCGCGGTCAAGGGCGAGGTCGGCGTGGAGCCGCAGGAGTGGCCCGAGGCCGCTTTCGCCCCCTGGAGCATCGAGAGCGGCGAGCACCCGCGCCTGCTCTTCCACAGGAGGCAGCTCGCCGCGATGCGCCAGCGGGCGCAGACCGAGCTGGGCCGCGCCATCGTCGCTGCCCTGCGCGCGAAGGTCGCCGAGGACGAGCAGACGCTCGACCACGCCATCGGCTGGGCGCTCCTCGGCCTGCTCCTCGACGACCCCGCCTACTCGCGGCAGGCCATCCCCGTCCTCCGCCACGGGATGAAGACCTTCACCATCGGCCACCAGCACGACTCCGCCCGCAAGATGCTCCCAGTCGCCCTCGCCTACGACCTCGCCTATCCCGCGATGACCGAGGCCGAGATCAAGGAGTTCAACGACTACGTGGTGAAGGAGGGCCAGGCCCTGGGCCGCTTTGGCCTGGGCAACAACTGCCTGAGCGCGAACAGCAACTGGTGCGCCATCAGCTTCGGCCCCGCCGTGATGATCACCCTGGCCGGCCTCCGGGAGAAAGGCCCCTTCGACCTCGCCCCGCCCAAGGAGCAGCCGCCCGTTGCCGTCATTGCCCCTGACCCTGTGGGCGGGGCCTCCGTGCCCCGCGACGATGGCGCGCCCATCGCCGAGTTCAAGGACGGCGAGCTTCTGAGGGATTGGCTTGTGGTTGGCCCCGTTGAGCCCCGCGGGGCGGAGACGCCCCGCCTACAGGACGCGCCGCGGGAGGGCGCCGCCATCGAGTGGCAGGGGAAGACCCTCAAGTTCGCCCGCCTCCCCGAATCAGCCATCCACAAGACGCCGCCCTTCCTCAAGCTCCCCGGGGTGATCCGCTTTGCGGACGCCCCGGCCGGCTCCCGCTTCTTCCTCTATTGCCTCCTGAAGATCGCCAAGGAGCAAGGCGCCCAGATTCATATTCCGGTGGGCGAGGACGCCTCGGCGAGCCTGCTCATCAACGGGCGCCGGTTCGGCGACGGCGATGTCGTGGCCCTCCAGCCAGGCGTCCATCGCCTTCTCCTCGAGGTCGCGGGGCCGGCGGTCAGCCCCTTCCTCACAGCCGCCGATCACGGGCAGCGGCTGGGCCTCTGGGAGCGCTACCAGTGGCAGAAGCGCCGCTGGGAGGCCCTCAAGGCCCAACACGAGAAGACCGGCGAGGCGCCCCAGGTGCCCCTCGGCCTTGCGACCAGCAGCCGCTACGTCGGCCTCTGGTTCACCCACGCCATCGGTGAGCACGCGTGGAAGACCGAGCCCGAGGGCTACACGATGATCTCGCTCGACATGGTCCTCCCAGCCGCCGCCTGCTACCCCGTGGTGACGGGCCGCCCCCTCGTCTGCGGCACGGGGCTGCCGTGGGCTCTGCCCCTCCAACTGATGCGCACAACGGCCAGCGGCGGAGGCGGCTATAGCGGCTCCGACGCGCCCTTCAGCGTCCGACACCTCTGCTACGCCACCCACCTCTCGCGCCCCGAGCTTCAGCCCGCGCTGTTGTGGGAGTTTCGCCGCCGCCTCCTCACCCCCCTCCCTCTCAGGGAGGGGGCAGGGGGAGGGTCAGAGCCCGGCCAGAAGCCCCACCCTCACCCTGCCCTCTCCCTGGAAGGGAGAGGGGTCAGAGCCGATGGGCTCGCTGCCCTCTCCTGCCAGGAGCTGGCCTTCGCCCTAGCCTTCTTCCCGCTCGACGTGAAGCCGCGTCCGCCCGAGGAGGTGATGCCCAAAGTCATCGCCGACCGCCGCAAGGGCGCCTTCCTCTTCCGCAACCACTACACGGATTGTGTGGGCGGGGCCTCCGCGCCCCGCGAGAGCGGCGACATTGTGGCCACGATGTTCTACCGGAGCGAGCGGCCCTACGGCGGCACCTACTTTCATCCGCAGGCCGGCAGCTTCCGCATCAGCGGTCTCGGCACGGCCTGGGCCAACGGCATCATCGGCAACAAACGGCAGTGGGACTATGCCGACGAATGCGTCCTCCACCTCGAGGGCAGCAACGGCGACGGGTTGGGCAAGGTGCTCTACTTCGAGTGCCAACCCGACGGCTCGGGCGTCGTCGCCGCCGACATGTCCGACGTCTACAACCGCAACACGAAGCTCGGTGTGACCGCGGAACGCCACTTCGCCGTGGATTACAGCGGTGCGTCGGGCGCTCCGGCCCTCTTCGCCATCGTGGACCGCGTGAAGGGCGAGGGCAAGAAGAGCTGGCGGCTCCACACCGAGGGCAAGTTGCTCAGCGTCAGCGGCTCCTCGTTCACCATCGAGGGCAGGACTGGCGGCACGCTCCAGGGCCGCTTCATTTCGCCGGCCGGTGTCCACGTGGTTGCTTCGGGCGGCACGCTCTCAGTCATCACCGAGGCCCCCGAGGCGGACTTCCTCGTGGTCATGACCATCCAGAAAGGCGCCGCCCCGGAAATCAAGGCCGAGGGGACCGAGCTCGACGCCAAGGTCACCATCGGCGGGCAGGCGATGCGCTTCGAGAACGGGAAGCTCGTATTCTCTCGATAGCCCATGACGTGACGAGGGGGATGAATGGATGATTGGAACGACAGGCGGCTGCTCTTTCACTCATCCATTCATCCTCGCCATTGGCTTGAAGGAAGCCATTGAATGAGGCAAGTAACTCTCCTGGTCCTGGCCGTCTCCTCCGCCGCGTTCACTGCTGACTGGCCGATGTACCGCCACGACGCGGCGCGGACGGCCTCGACGCCACAGCAACTGCCCGAGCAACTGCACCTTCAATGGGTGCGAGCGCTCCCGCCGCGGCAGCCTGCCTTCGCCTACGACACGCGGATGTGCATTGACGAGGGACACTTCCCCGTCGTCGCGGGCGGCACTGTTTTCGTGGGGTTGGACGCGACCAACAGTGTGGTGGCGATTGATGCGGCGAGTGGCGACATCAAGTGGCGCTTCTATGCCGAAGGCCCTGTGCGCTTCGCGCCCATCGCGGCTGACGGGAGAGTCTGGTTCGGCGCGGACGATGGCGTGCTCTACTGCCTCACCGCGGCGGATGGGAAGCTGCTGTGGAAGTACGACGGCGCGCCCGCCGACCGCAAGATCATCAACCACGGGCGCCTCTCGTCCAACTGGCCCGTGAGCGTCGCCCCCATCCTCCACGACGGCGTCATCTACTTCGGCAACGGCGTGTGGCCGATTGACGGCACGCTCGCCCACGCCGTGGACGCGGCGACGGGCAAGCGGCTCTGGACCAGCCCCTCCCACGTCAATCTTGGCTACGGCACGATCATCGGCGGCCAGGCTATCATGCCCTCGGGCAAGTACCCCAACGTCTTCGACCTCAAGACGGGAGCGCCGCAAAAGGCATCGCACCTCTACGAGGTCAAGAACCTGCCGACCTGCGTCCTGGCCGCATGGGGTGACACGCATCTCTTCAACGGCAACAAGGCATACGCTGTGGGCGGGGCCTCTGTGCCCCGCGAGCAGCCGACCTATCGCACCTATGCCAACGCCGAGCACGAGGGCGCAATCTGGACGCCCGTGATTGACCGCGACCGCATCTACGGCGTCAACGATGGCATCCTGCGGTTCTACCGTCTCCCCACCGCCGACGAGCTGGCCGCGGCGAAGAAGAAGGACCTCATCCAGGTCAGCGGGCTCTGGTGGATCAACGCTCGCCCGGCCTACAAGTGGTCGGCCGACGTTGGCGAGGAACTCAAGCTCCCGCCGGTGACGGACATAGCCCGCCACTCCGTGGCGGAAACGCTTCCGCCGCGGAGCGGCGGGCCACCAAAGGATTGGTATCCCCGCCGCGTGGAGATCAAGGCGGGGAGCCGCCTCTACGCCAGCGGCGGCCAATACGTCGTCGCCATTGACATTGCGGACGAGACGAAGCCGCGCGTCACCTGGCTCGCCAAGGCTGACAGCCGCGTCACCAACATCATCGCCGCCGCCGACCGCCTCTTCGTCACCGCCGCCTCCGGCCGCCTCTACTGCTTCGGTGCCAGCAAAACCGAGCCAAAGACCCACTATCTCCCCACGCCCCGCGCCTCGTTCCACGCATACGTCGCCGGGGATCTTCTCATGCTAGCACCGACCCTCGAGGGTTTCTGCCTTGTCCTCGGGGTGAAAGACGGTCGGGTGGCTGAGGAGCTGGTCCGCCACCCACGTTCGGCTCTGCACGTCATCGCACTTGACCCTGACGAAGACAAGGTCAACGCCCTGCGCAACAAGTTCGACGACGCGGGCCTGCTCGGGCCACGGCTGGAGTTCCACACCGGCGACTCAAAGAGCTGCGACCTTCCGCGCCTCGCGGCCAGTCTGATCACTTCGGAGCACGAGGAGCCCGCATGGGCCAACGAGGGCGATGCCCTTGCGGCGAAGATTCGCTCATGCCTACGGCCCTATGGCGGGATCGCATGCTCCACGCAGTTGAGGGGCTGGCCCCAGATTCCCCCGCAGAAGGGCCCCCTGGACGGCGCGGACGACTGGACGCATGAGCGGCACGGGGTGGGGGCGACGCTGGTGGCGCGCGACACGGCGGCGAAGCCGCCGCTCGGTCTGCTTTGGTACGGCGGGCCGGCCGCCGAGTGGCACCGAACCTACTCGGCCTTCCTCCCGCCCGGCCTCGAAGTGGTCGAGGGACGCTATATCATGCAGGGCCACGGCCTGCTCTCGTGCATTGACGTCTACACGGGCCGCCTGATGTGGGAGGCCAGGCTGCCCACGGTGCAATACTACGGCGCCTACCTCGACACGCTCAAGGACGCGGCCGGCAAGCCCATCTACCCGGAGCCCGATTCGCCCGTCTGGCAGGGCGACCACGCGGGGCTGCTGCCCGGCGAGATCGAGCTGGCGAAGCTCTCAGGCAATGCCCTCAACGTGGTCTCGATGCCCGACGCGATCTACGTGGCCGCCGCCGAGAAGCTCCTTGTGCTCGACATCAACTCGGGTAAGACCGAGAAGGCGTTCGCCATCCCATTCAAGGACTTGGCGGCCAAGCGGCCCCTCTGCTGGGGCGCGATTCGCGTCGTAGGCGACACCCTCGTCGCCACGGCCTTCGACCCCGCCGACATCAAGGCGGCGTTCGAGGCCTGGCGACAGGGCAACGAGAAGAACAAGCAGCGGATGCCGATGAAGTGGCTCTTCGCGGCCAACCGCAAGACCGGCGACCTGCTCTGGAAGCGAAAGGCCGAGACCAGTTGGCTCAACTGGGGCATGGCCATCGGCGGCGGCAAGGTCTTCGCCCTCGACCTCGCCATCCCCGAGGTCATCGCCGCGTACAAGGCAAACAACTGGCGCACGGAGTGGCCTCAGCGGATGCTCTATGCCCTCGACCTCAAGTCGGGCGATGAAGTCTGGAAGCACCCCGTCGAGTTCTACTTCAACGAGCTGGCCTACAACGCCGAGAAAGACCTCCTCATCGTCCCCTGCCGCGAGCGAGCGGTGTGGAAGGACGGCGACTGGAAGGGCGCCGAGGCGCCGAAGGGCAGGACGCCGCCGAGCGTCCTGGCCGCCTACCAGGGCAAGGACGGCAAGCTCGTCTGGCAGGTCGAGGATGGCGGCCCCTACGCCGAGCCGTTGATGCTGCATCCCCAGGGCATCGTGACCCGCCGCGGCCTGGCCTTCGACTACGCGACGGGCAAGCCGGCGAAGGCCCTCTCCATCCTCACGGGCGAGCCGACGGACTGGCAGGTTTCGCACGGCGGCTGCAACTTCCTCATCGGCAGCGACTATCTGGCGACGCATCGCGTCTGCTACCAGGACCTCCGCTACAACTACGTCGTGCCGCTGCCCGGCATGCGCTCGGGCTGCTCGCCCAGCATCGTCCCTGCCAACGGCGTCCTGAGCGTGTTCAACTACGCAGCGAACTACCCCTCCGACGAGCTTCGGAGCGCTTATGTCCTCGTCCACAGGCCCGAGAACGCCAACTGGACCCGTCTCGGCGGCCGGACCGGCCCGTCGGCGGAGCAGGTCATCTTGGCCGCGGGCCATCCCGTGAAGCGGCTGGGCCTGAACCTTGGCGCGCCCGCCGACCACGTGGCGCCCGACGGGACGCCGTGGCTGAGGGTTGTCCCGTCGGCTTCGGACGCGAAGGTACGGGCTAAAGCCCGCACTCCGAACGCCCTCGCCGCCGTTTCTCCCGCTGAAGTCTCAGCTTTCAGCCTCCACCCAGCCAGTGTGAAGGCGGGCGAGAAGGGCCTCGCCTGGGTCGCCGCATCGGGCTTCGTCGGAATCAGCGAGCTTGTGATGACCCTTCCGGGCGCGGCCTCCTACGTGGTCCGCCTCCACTTCGTCGAGCCGGACGATGTGAAGCCCGGGCAGCGCGTCTTCAGCGTGGCCGTCCAGGGCAAGGAGGCATTGGCGGGCCTCGACGTTGCGAAGGAGGCGGGCGGCAGCCGCCGAGCCGTCGTCCGCGAGTTCAAGGGCATCCAAGTCAGCGACACGCTGAAGGTCGCCCTCACGCCCGCCGAGAAATCACTGCCGCCGCTTCTCTGTGGCGTCGAGATCATCGCCGAATAAGGAAACGCGTGATGAAACGCTCGCCCGCCGCGATGCTTTTGTTGGCCTCGATGCCCGCCTTCGCCGCAATGAAGGACGTGCCGCACCCCTTCCTCCTCTGGACCAGGGACGAGGCAGCGGCCCTCCGCCAGCGCATCGAGTCCGATCCCGCGGCGAAGCGCCAGTACGAGCGGATGGCCAAGATGGAGGGCACGGGCAAGGCCAGCAACCCGACGATGCTCAACCTCTTCAAGTACCTGGTCCTCGGCGACGGGAAGGCGGGCGAGCGGGAGAAGGCCGAGCTCGTGAAGTTCATCGGCACCAAGCCCGAGCCGATGACCTGGCCGCCCGAGAAGCAGAAGGAGTTCGTGTGGAACGTCGGCATGCCCAGCGCGGGCGACCGCCACATGCGGGACGAGCGGACGCTCTACACCCTTCGCTATGATGCCCTCTACGACCAGCTCACGCCCGACGAGCGGAAGGGCATCGAGGACGCCTTCCGCGCCTACATCAAGTTCCACCTCGGCGGCCACAAGCCCTGGCACCCGGACTTCCGCTACGACCGCACGAGCTGGCTGCCCAACATGCACTGGCCCCGCGCCATCGGCACCCACCTGATGGCCGTCGCCCTCAAGGACGAGAAGCTGATTGACGCGATGTTCAACGCCACCGGCGGCTGGAAGTGGTTCTTCGACGACTATATCACCGACGGGCGGTTCTACAACGAGGAGTTCGGGAAATACTACTCGAACATCGGCACGATGCTGATGTGGTGTGAGAGCCTGGAGAAGCTGGGGCTCGGGCAGTACGGCTACGGCTACAAGGGCAAGGGCGGCGCCACGATGCGCAGCTTCCTCGAGATGAAGATGTGGGCCGGCCTGCCCCGCATCGAGCGCCCCGGCGGAATGCCCGAGTACCCCATCGTCACGATGGGCGACGCGGGAACCAGCCCGATCGTGGCAGGCTACGGCGCCGACGGCAAGGGGGGCGACGCCTGGTGGTCGAACGCGCACATGAACGGCCCGCTGCCGAAGATGCGCGACCCGCTCTGGTGGGAGATGGGCCATCGCCGGTGGCCCGACGCGCACTTCGACTACTTCCTTGCGCAGATGCGCGCCCCAGGCGAGGAGGTCTACCTGCCCAGCCTCTACTTCGGCCTCGGGCCGATTGACCCGAAGAAGATCACGCCGCCGCCCGCCCAATCGTATGTCGCCCGCGAGCGCGGCTTCGCGCTCCTGCGCGCCGAGGAGAGCCCCGCCTACTGGGAATCGTCCAAGCCGGCCGTCGCTCTCCAATTCGCAATGCGATACGTCCACTATGTCCACGACTGCTTCACGCTCCTCGACTACGTGGCGTTCAACGCCCCCATCTACCGCCGCATGGGCGGCGTCAAGCGCGGCTACGCCGGCAGCGACCCCTGGCGCGACCACGTGCGAGGCATGTGCGGCGTCGTCGTGGATGGCCTTCAGGCCCAGCCCGTGGACGACGGGAGCTCTGGCACGAAGAACCACCGCATCCGCGAGCACTTCTCGCCTCCGGCCAAGCTCGTGGCCGTCCGAGCGAAAGGCGTCTATCCCGACGTGGATATGGAGCGCGCGCTCGTCCTCGCCACCGAGTATCTCCTCGACCTCTTCTGGCTGAAGAGCGGCAAGCCGCGCGTCTACGACTGGCAGGTCCTCTCCCCCGGCACCGTCGAGGGGATTGGGGCCGGCCCGTGGAAGCCCGCGCCACAGGACTTCACGAAGCCTCATCTCTCGGCAATCCAGATCCTGGAACCTGGCGACAAGCCCTGGGCCGCGACCATTCTCCTGCCTGGCGAGCGCGGCATCGGCGTGCGGGTGAACATGCTCGGAGCGACCACCACACAGGTCCTCGCCTCGCGCCCGCCTGGCCTCGCAGAGAAGGAGCCGGGGACAAGTCTCCTGGCCACGCGGGCCTGCCCGAGCACGCTCTTCGCCGCACTCCACGAGCCGTTCGCTGGGGGCATGGGCAAGCACCGCATCGAGAGGTTCGGGAACATCGCGCAGAATGATGAGGGCATCGGCGTCATCGTGAGTGGCAAGGAGGGCATCAACGACCGTATCCTGCTCCGCTACGGCGACGGGGCCGACAAGCCGCTGACTCTGGAGGGTGAAGGCGAGAGCTACACTTTCAGCGACTGCGCCTTCATCCGCATCGGCTCCGACAAGGTCGAGGCGCACGGCGGCATCACGGCGCTGAAGCTCCGCGTCGCCGGCAGCCCCAAGCTCATCCTGAATGGCAAGCAGGCACCGGCTCAGGCCGCCGAGGGCGTCCTCTCCTTCGAGACCAAGTAGGCCGCGCCTGCTGCAAGTGTCTATCTTCCAATAGCTTACGACGCTCGGCGCGGCACGCGAAAAAAACCGCCGTAAATGCCCCGTACAGCCCCGATCGGAGGCCCCTTAGACCAGTGACACCTTTTGCGTCCTGCGGCGTTGGGAGAACTCCATAAGTGTCTAACTGATAGCCACATGCGGAGTCGGCCCGGCGCCGCCCCCGGACGATCCGGAAGGGCTGAAATCGCGTCTGGGCCATTAACGGGAGTTCATCTTCCGGGCTGCTGCACCGGGGCGCTGGCGCGGATGCTCTGGAGGGCCTCCTTGGCCGCGGCGGCGACGGAGGCATCCTTGTCGAGTTCGACCCTCCTGAGCGGCTCGACGGCCCGCGGGGAGCCGATGCCGCCCAGGGCGAGGATGGCGGCCCGGCGGACGACTGGCTCGGCGTCCCCGAGAAGGGCGAGGAGGGGGTCCACGGCGCGATCGCTGCCGAGTTTCCCCAACGCCTCGGCGGCGCCCCAGCGGGCCTCGGCGACGGAATCCCCCAGCAAGGCAATGAGGGGGTCGAGGGCGCGCGGCTCGTGGAGTTCGCCTAGCGCCCAGGCGGCGCCGCCGCGGACCGAGGGGTCGGGGTCATTGAGGAGACCGAGGAGCGGCTCGGCGGCGCGCTTGTCCCCGAGCTGGGCGAGCGCCCAGGCGGCGCCGTGGCGGGTCGCCGCGTCGTCGTTCTTGAGCGCCGCGAGGAGCGGCTCGGCCGCGGGCTCGCCGAGGCGCGAGAGGACGAGTGCGAGGACGCCGCGCGTCGCGCGGTCGGCGCCCTTGAGGCGGGCGATGAGGGGCCCGACGGCCTCCGCCCCGAGCTTCGCCAGGGCCATCGCCGCCGCGGCGCGGTGCTCCTTCCAGTCGGCCGTGAGCAGCACGTTGACGAGCGGCTCGACGACATCCGGCCCGCCAATCTCGCCAAGGGCGCGGCAGATGCCTGGGATGAGCTCAGGCAACTGCTTTGGGCGGTTGAGCTGGGCGAGGATGGGTTTGAGGGCCTGCTTGCCGCCGAGTCGTGCTGCGGCGCGGATGGCGGCTTCGCGGATGTAGCGCTCGTGCCAGCCGAGCTTCTCGGTGGTCGGCTCCATGAGGGGCACGATGCGGTCGAACGCGCGGGGGTCCGCGACCTCAGCGAGGGCCTTGACCGCCAGCTCGCGGACCTTCACGTCGCTGTGGGTGAGGAGGGCCAGGAGGGGGTCCGCGGCCCGCTTGTCGCGGCTCTTGCCGAGGGCCTCGATGGCCACGCAGAGGCGCCCGATGGCGCTCTCGTAGGCGGCGGCAAGCTCGCGCTCCGTCTTGCCCCTCGGCTTCGGCGCGCTGAGCTTCGCACTGCTGTCCTTCAGCACGGCCAGCAGGGCGTCCACGGCCTGCGGGTTGGCGCCCGCGGCGAGGGCCTGGGCGGCGGCGAGGCCGACGGCGGGTTCGGGATCGTCTAGTAAGGCGGAGAGGAGCTCGACGGCACGCTCGTCGCCCAGGCGGCCGAGGAGCGTGGCTGCGCGGACGCGCATCTTCGGCTCGGCGTCGCGCAGCGCCGCCAGGAGCGGCTCCACCGCGCCCGACAGGTCACAGGCGGGCTTGACGGCTCCGCGCGGGAAGGCCAGGTCGCTCAGGAGTTCCATCGCCTCGAGGCGAACGGCGGCGTCGGGGTGCTTGAGGGCCTCGACGAGGGGCGTGGGGGCCTGCTTGCCACCCAGGCGGCCCCTGAGGCTCTTCTCCGCCGCGGCGCTCACGTCGCGATCGGTGTCCGCGGCGCCGATGAGGAGCGGGACAGTGCTGCGTGGGTCCGCGATGTCGCCTAGTGCGGCGATGGCGGCGAGGCGGACGTCGCGGCGGGCGTCCTTCACGGCCGCTTCGAGGGCCGGGAGGGCGGCGGGGCCGAGCCGGGCGAGGGCGTGGCGGACGCCGCGCCGCACGGTTTCATCGGGGTCTTTGAGCAGCGCGGCGATGGGGGGGATGGCCTGGGCGTCGCGCAGCCGGCTCAACGCGTCGGCCGCGGCGAGGCGGACCGAGGGCACAGTATCAGCAAGGAGAATCCGGAGCAACTTGGCGGCGCGAGGGTTGCTGGCATCGCCGATGTAGCCGATGGCGTAGGCGATCCCCTCGCGAACCCTGGCCAGTCGCTCGGCCTCCCTTGTTTCCTCTGCCGTCGGGGCGCTGATGCCGCTCACCGGCGGTTCCGGCGGGCAGGACTGGATGAGAGGTTCGAGGGCGGGCGGGCCGAGCTTCCCGAGGGTCGTGGCGGCGGCGAGGGCGACGGAGCGGTCCTCGTCGGCGAGCGTCTCGATGAGTTTGGGGATGGCCTTGGGGTCCGCGATCTTGCCGAGGGCTTCGGCGACGGCCTTGCGAAGGGTCCAGTTCTCCTCCTTCAGGACGCCGAGGAGCGGCTCGGTGGCGGCGGGGTCGGCGATTTCGCCGAGGGCCTCGATGGCGGCGAGGCGGACGTCGGTGCGGATGTCGTAGAGCGAGCGGATGAGGGGTTCGGCGGCGGCCTTGGGCTTCAGGCGGGCCAATTCCTTCGCGGCATCGAGGCGCTTGTTCACGTCGTGGTCGCGGAGTTGCTCGCAGAGCGTCTCGACGCGCCGTTCTTCCGGGCTTCTGGACTCACCGCAGCCAAGCCCGAAGAGGAAGGCAGCCGCCAGCAGGCCGGCGCCGTTCGCAAGTGCCCTCACAGCGAACCCTCGCCGAGGTAGATGATGACGGAGTAGCCGGTGGTGCCGCCGGCGTTTTCGAGCTTGACGAGTAGGGGGTTGACGCCCTGGCGGAACTTGAGCTTTCGGAAGCCGCGGTCGGGGATCCAGCGGTGCGGGGTCTTGCCGCTGGCCCAGACCAGCTCGCCGTTGAGCCACGCCTTCGAGTAGTCGTCGGAGCCGAAGGCGACCCAGCGCTCCTGCGGCCGGTCGGCGTAGACCTCTGTATAGCCGTACCAGATGGCGTAGCGGTCGGTCACGGGCGGGGCGATCATCATCTGGTTGAACTGCTTGAACTGCCAGCGGAGTGGGCGGCCGTCCTTGCCCAGATAGGTCGCGTCGAGGTCCACGGCAGATTCGGGCGGGAACTTCTTGTCGAGGTGCGCGCGGTCGGGGTTGGGGAAGGGGCCGATGATGTACCAGGTGTCAATGTAGGCCCAATCGGTCTTCGTGCCCTCGCGGGCCATGAGCTTGCGGGCGGGCAGCGGCCGGAAGTCGGGGCCGAGCTTGCTCTCCTGGCCGCCTGGGAAGAACTCGTGGGCGAGGAGAGGCGGGCCGACGGATGAGCCCCACTGGCCGCCGTCGCCGCCGGTGTAGAGCGCGCCGCCGCCGGAGGAGACCACGCGGATGCCCCCCACGTCGGCCCCGACCAGGCCCTCGGCCATGTCGCGCATGCGCAGGGCCGCCGACAGCATCGAGTTGATCTCCGAGTGCGCCTTCGTCAGCTCGTCCTTCAGCGCCTGGAGCCGCTCGCCGGGGCGGTCAATGTCCTGCTCGAACACGGCGGCGCGGAGCGGGGGGTGCTCGGGCAGGGCGATCTGGGTGACATCGCTCGCCTCCTTGAGTGGGATGCCCTGGAGGCGTGCCAGCTCGACGGCGCGCAGTTGGCGGTAGGTGCCGCAGGTCGTCTGCTCGATGTTGCGCGCGATGTCGTACAGCTCGGGAATCGTCTTGCCGTCGAGGGCGACATTCGCGTCCGGCCCGGCCGGGCCGAGGCTGGCGAGGGGCTCGGGGGCCGTGCCGGCCTTGGCGGCCTCCTTTGCGTAGCGCTCGTAGCGCTGGTCGCGGTAGCCCTCGAGGTCGGCGAGGACGGCCTTCTGCTCGCCAATCTTCTTGCAGAGTCGCCTGGTGTGGACCTCGAGCATTGAGGCGACGATGCGGCGGACCTTGTCGCCCTGAAGGGTCTTCGTCATGTCCTCGGGCTTGGCTTCGGCGAAGAACCACTCGCGCAAGGGCGTGAAGTACACGAGAGCGGCGACGACCGCCAGGTGGAGCCCGACGGCCAGGCTCCACCAGAACAGCCCCCACTCGGCGGCCTTGGCCTTCTTCTGAATCGCGCGCTCCGGCATGGCAAGCCCCTAATCGCGCGCTCGGACGCCCACGTGGGTGAGGCCGTAGAACTGGCAGGCGTCGAGGATGTGGACGACGTGTTGGAAGGGCGTGCGGCGGTCGGCGTCAATCCGCACCTGGGGCGTCGGGGCCACCATCGCCTTCTCCTGGAGCAGCTTGTGGAGCAGGCGCTGGGTCACGGGCTGGCTGTCGAGGTAGATCGCCACGTTCTCGCCCTTGGCGTCGCACGCGACCTCGATGATCAGGGTCTGGTGTGGCGACTTGGCGTCGGTGGCCGCCGCCGAGTGCGGCAGGTCAATCGCCAGCTCCTTGTGCGCCTTCTTCAGCGTCGCGCTCACCAGGAAGAAGATCAGCAGCAGGAACATGCAGTCAATCAGGGGACCCATCTGGATCCCGACGTCGTCCTCTTCGTCCGTGCGCACTCTCATGCGGCCCCCTCCTTCTTCATCAGCCACTCGGTGAGGAGGGTGCTGCCCTCCTCCTCGAGGAGCTTGGCGAGAGCGTTGGTCCGGAGCTTGAACAGGTGGTAGAAGAACAGCGTGGGCATGGCCACGATGAGGCCCCAGGCCGTCGTGACCAGGGCCTTCGAGATGCTGCTGGCCAGGAGCGACGGGTCGCCCATCACGCCGGCCGTGGCCACGACCTCGAACGCCTCGATCATGCCGACGACTGTGCCGAAGAGGCCCAGTAGCGGGCTGATCACGGCCACAGGCGCAAGCGGGTAGAGCAGCATCATGTGCCGGCCGATGTCACGCGACGCAATGTCGCCCACCGCCGCGCTCACGTCGTTGATCGGGTTGCCCCGGTGCCGCACGATGAAGGCGATGACCTTGCCCAGCGTGCTCACCCGCCGCCTCGCCCGGCCGGCCACTTCGGCGGGGAACGCCGCGTTCAGCAGGAGGCGGTTGAGCGTCTGGACCTCCCCCGGCGACAGGTCCTCGCGGTCCTTCGCCAGCAGGTCGTTCGCTTCGCTTGGGAGCGCGGAGCCGAGGAAGTCCTCCACGCGGAACAGCTCGGGGTCCCGCAGGGTGCGGTTGACGGCCTTCAGGATGGCGCCCTTCTGCGAGTCTTTCAACTCGCCGTTCGCGCCCGCCTCGACGAGGCCCCTGGCCTCCTCCGGCAGATGCGCGAGGAGGCGTGCTGCGACGCCCCGCCCGGCGGCCAGGGCCGCGCAGAAGGCCGGCCAGTCGAGCACGTCGCCCACGGCGAGGAATGGGGACGTGCGGCTACACAGGGCCTCCAGCTCGTCGTAGCGCCCCTGGCGCCAGAGCTTGTCCGCCCGCGCCGACAGCCCCTCGGGCGCGATGGCCCGGCGGCGCAGGCGGAACGAGCGCTCGAGGATGAACGCCACGCCCGCAATCGAGAGGAACAGGATGGCGTACATCGTCGCGCCGCCCGCCTCCCACTGGCGCTTGAGGTCCTCGATGGCGGCCTTGATGGTGAACGGCTCCTTGGGCTTCTCGGCCGCCTTCTTCGCCTCAGCGGACTTCGCCTTCTCGGGTGGCGGCTCGCCGCCCGGCTCCGCTGCCCAGGCGCCACCGGCCAGCCACAGCGCGGCCAGCAGGGCGAAGCTCAACTTGCGCAGGCTCGTTCGTCTCATCACGCCTCCTCTGCATGGCTCGGGGCAGATGGGTTTCCTAACGCGGCGGATTGTATGACACGCAAGGCTCCTTTTCAAGCGCCGCTGCCCATACTATAATGGGAGCACAGATCGGTCACACGCCAGGCAAGGAGCATTCGGCATGAGCCACCTCCGCCTCCTCGCGGCGCTCGCGTTCTCCCTCGCCACGGCGGCCCTCGCCGACGAGGTGGACGGCCTGGTCGCCCAGCTCAAGCCCCCCGCGCGCTTCGCCGACCACAAGCCGCAGTGGTCGGTGAGGAAGACGCAGGCCACCTTCGAGGGCATGGGCGGCCCCGAGACCATGCCCTTCTGGTTCGTGATGGACGCCGACCGCCACGTGGCCATCATCCCCACCACGGGCTTCCACAGCGGCACGGTCTACGTCCAGGACTTCCGCCCCGGCCAGGCGCCCAGGGAGTTGAGGCTCCCCACCGAGCGCTGGCACATTGACACCTCGGTCGGCACCGAGCTTCGCACCAACAACTTCATCCCTTCGGCTTCGCTCAGGGCAGGCCCCGAAGCCCTGGGCGACGACGACAAGACGTGGGACTGGCGGGTCGAGGGCGACAGGCTCACGTGCGTCCGCCGCTTCAAGGGCAACGCGAAGTTCAACCGCTGGGCGCACCGCACCAAGACCGAGGTGGCCGTGGACGCCACGAACACCATCGTCTTCCGCGTTGACCCCCAGCTCGGCTACGTGGTCGAGGCGGCGTATGACATCTGGACAGACCAGCCTCCGAAAGTCTACGAGTATTCCTCCGCGGCGACCAGCGGCCGCTACCTCCTCTGGCCCGGCCAGGCCACCTGCTTCCGGCACGCCATCACCCCCGTCGGCTCCAAGGGCATCATCGGCTACGCCTGCAACCACGGCGCCACCAAAAAGCACCCCAAGGCCACCTGCCGCGAGGGCGGCTTCGTGGCCTTCCTCAACGACGAAACGGGCTGGAGCCCCACCACGACCCTGACCCGCGGCGGCGACGCCAACCTGGTCATCTGCGGAGCCCACACCGACCTCGATTTCGTCCTCACCTGGCCCGACAAGCCCGAGACCCGCGCCGACGGCCTGAAGCACAACGGCGTCGTCAAGCACCGCCTCCTCGCACTCCCACCCGAGCTGACGAAGCACGTGTGGGACGCGATGGAGTTCCTCCACAAGGGCGAGTCCAGGCTGATGATTCGCTTCGGCGTCGTCGAAGACTTCGAGGACCAGCCCCTGGAGCTAACCACCCGCCAGCGCGGCATGCCCTGGAACGCCGAGGTCACTGACAAGTTCGCTCGCTCTGGCAAGAAGTCAATCACCTTCACCGGCACTAGCGGCCACGGCGACCCCCAGATCAACCTCAAGCCGAGCACACGCTACGAGGTCGAGGCCTGGGTGAAGGTCATCGAGCTGCCCGCCGAGAAGCGGAAGGGCTCGGGCGCGCCATCCGCCTGGCTCAGCGGCTGGACCTATCAATGGTCGCCCCACGCCGACAAGCCCATCGAGTCGTTCAAGAGCAACGTCGCGAGGCCCGGCCCGGAGTGGCAGAAGGTCGCCTTCGAGTTCACCACCCCCAAGTGGGGCCCCTTCATCCAGCTCGCCTTCCACGCCGACAACTGCACCGTCTATCTCGACGATTTCCAATTCGTGGAGGTGAAGTAGCCGAGCCTCGAGTGTGGCCCCCAATTCTGGTGCCAGCCGGCTTCTTGA
>VGYV01000124.1 GCA_016872855.1 Planctomycetota bacterium | reverse complement strand
AACTTTCGGGCTTCGGCCCGCCGACCGAACCGCACTGCGCACGCGCATTTTCACGGGTTTTGGGGGGTGGGGGGGGCGCCCTGCCGCAGACGCTCAGAACGCGCCGCGTGACCTGCCCCCCGCCCCTCACCTCATGACCAACCCATTCCTGGCATCGTACGACCCGACCTCCCGCCCATCCAGCCAATCCCGGAGCGTCACCTCCCCCGAATCGTCCAGCCCGCTCAGACAATACCGAAACACCGCCCCCACAAAACGCTCCTTCGTAGGGAACGGCAGACCGTAGAAAACGCCCGACACCCACACGACCGGGAACTTGCTGTTGAGCTCCACCTTCTTGAACGCCCCGATCCCCTCTGCCCGCGCAATCAACGTGACCCGCTCCTGCTGCGCCGCCAACGACTTGTCCCACAGAGGCGCCCTCGCACACCCGCCCTGCTGCATGCGCGCGAGGCCACCCAACAGCGCGAGCAACGACACCCCGCCCACGATAGCGGCCCCAATGGTCACCTTCCGCCGCCACCGACATTCCCCGCACGCGAGATCGAACTGAAACCACCCCAAGCCGCACCTTTGGCACACGAACATGGCCCGCCCCCAACTCGATGCCCAGGAACCGATACACCCCGCGCCGCTCCTCCTCAGACAGAGCGACCGCGAGCTTCGCCCCCGTGCTCGTCATCGGGCTGCCCTGCCTGCCGCCATTGAATGTCACTGGCGGTCTGGAGTCAAGTCCAGGTGGGCCGCGGTGGGGAGGAGCCTTCAGCGCGGGCAGAGAGGCCACTTGCGCGGCCCCCGGACTGGCGTAGAATGGAGGCCAGAGAGACCGCGATCCGCGGGCGGGGCTAGGGCGACGGCCCGAACCCCGGAGCTTCACCGGCCCGCCCCGCCCGACCTTCCCTGAAGCCGCATCGAGGAAGCCGATGCCGACCCCCCCCACGTTCTGGTGGACACTGATGGACAATCTCGAGAAACTCCTCGTGGCCGTCCAGAACGCCCAAGCGATCAGCCGTTGGGACCGCGCCAACGTCCAAGTCGTCGAGGCGATGATCGTTCACTACTGGCCGAAGTGCGGTCTTACGCAGCCGCCGCCCCTCTTTGACCCCCTGCTGAGGCCGCGCACCATCGCGGAGGCGCTTGACGCGATCCTTGCCCCCGGCAACATCCCCGCTGCGGCACGGCATGTCGAGGCCATCATGCTTTGGGTGGACGCTTCCGGGGGGCGCGCCATATTCGGCCCCGGCGGGTGGGCCGTTGCGCAAGCGACCGCAGACAGGAGGCGGAAGGCTGCTGAGCGGGCGGAATGGCAGCGCCGTTGCGGGCCGGGAGAGCCTTACCCCGAGAGCCGAGAGGCGTGGATCGCCCTGGCGAGCCGTGCCGGAGTGCCGGCGAGCTATCTTGTCGGGGATGCTTTCCGGCTCCACTTCCCTGAGACTTGCGTGACGGTCCTGGGCTGGCTTGAACGGCGGCGGGAGCGAAGCCAAGCCGAGCGGCCCGAGGGCGAGCACGTCGAGGCCACGGCAGAGGACGCCACGGCGCCGACTGCGAGTGCCCCGCCGCGAGCGTGGGGGGATACGCGGACGGTCAAGGAATGGGCTGGGCACTTCGGCTATTCTTGGAAGGCCATGAAGAAACACCTGGTGGACTGGCAAGAGGAAGGCACGGCGCGCAAGGTGGGGAGCCGTTGGCAAGTGGCGAGCGACCTTGCCCCGACGAGTCGGTAGATTCCGGGAGATTTCGGGAACTTCCTGCCCTTTTCGGCCCGCCCCTTCCCGACCGTGGTAGACTGCCGCGCGGTTGAAACGACAACCGTACTGGAGTCTGACCAATGGCCGACCGCTTGCTTGACGTGGTGGCCGTGGCAACCCGCCTGGGGCTGACTCGCGGCGAGATTGCACGGCTTGTGCGCGAGGGAACCCTGCCCCATATCGCCCTGCCCAACGGCGAGATTCGGTTTGACGCCGGCGAGGTTGCGGCCTGGATTGACAGTCGCCGGCGGCCCGCGGCGCTGGCCCGAGAGGGAGGGCCGTCCAATGAGTAAGCGCCAAGCCGCCCACGATCCCTTTGCCGGCATACCCTCCGCTGAGGAGGTGTGCAAGGGCATGCTTTCGGCTGACGAACTGTTCAAGGGCACACCCACTGCTGAGGAGCTTTTCGGGGTGGGCCGCCCAGCGAGGACGCCCCCGCCCGCCTCCCGCGACGCCCGCGGCGTCAGTGGGGGCGCCCGACTCAAGCCATCGAGACTCAAGGCAAGGTACGGTCTGCCGTCGAGGCGAGCCGGCCGCGCCTCGGGCCAGCGCCGGCCAGAGGGGGGCGCCCAATGAGCACACCGCGATCCGTGCCGGCCCCCACCCTCGACGCCTGCCGGACTCTGACCGTGGGAGAGGTGGGGGAGCTTCTGCGCCTGAGTCATCGCAGCGTGTGGCGCCTGGCGGCCCTGGCCGCGGCGGGCCGCGAGAGCTTCCCGACGCCGATCACGATCGGACCGCGGCTGCGGCGCTGGCGCGCCCGCGACGTGGCCGCCTACCTGGACGCCCTGCAAGACAAGGGGAGGCCATGAGCGGGCAAGGCAGCTTCAGCGCCGCTGGCTTCTCGCGTGTGCCGGCGAGCGTGTGCCAAGCGCTCCCGGAGCTTTCGGGGAGCGCGGCGAAACTTGCCATTGCCCTGTGCCGCTATGCCGACGGCGACGGCCGGTGCCATCCGAGCGTCCGCACCCTCATGAGCGACACGGGGATCAAGGACACACGGACGTTCAACCGGGCGCGGGGCGAGCTGGCCCGCGTGGGCCTGCGCTGGGAGCGGAACCGACGCGGGCCGCTGCGGTACGCCTGGGGGTCATGTGTGGAACCGCTACACACACGGGGAGGCGCAGAGACCCCGCCCGCCGTGTGTGGAACCGCTGCGCCCGTGGTGTGTGGAACGGCTGCGCCTGCGGTGTGTGGAACGGTTGCACACAGAACAGCCCATGAGATCAACCCAGAGAACAGCAGCAGAGCCGCCGCTGCTGCCTTGCTTCGCGCGCACTTCCACCTCGCAGAGCCAGAGGCCGAACGCTACGCCCAGCAGTGGCCCCTCGACGAGATCAAGGGCGGCCTGGCCGTCCTGGCACAGCGGAACGGGAGCGGGGGAGTCAGGAACCCCTTCGCCTATTTCCTCAAGCTGCTGCGGGAGGGGTGCGCAGCGGACCCCGCCACGGCCGCGGAGCTTCGCTACCGCGAGCTGGCCGCCTTTGTCCGGGGCGGGGGCGCGAGCCGAGTCCAGATCGGGGCGGAGCCGTGGCGACTGGGCTTGAGTCCAGACGGGCGGATCATGGCGACTCACTTCACCACTGGGCATGAACGCCCCCTCGACTGGCCCGAGGCCGAGTCCCTTCTGGCCCCCCTCATGGAGCAAGCCGCCCGCCACGAGTCGAGCGACGGCGAGCCGCCTCGCCCCTCCCCGCCGCCGGGAGCGCAGACGGGCGGCGCCGGATTCTCCTCTTGACACGGGGGATCATCTGTGTTACCTTCTGGTGCAATGAAGCCCAAGCAAGCACAACCGAGCCTTGAAAGACTGCTGCGGGACGCCCTGGGCGCTACGGCTGAGTCGTGGCGTAGCATCGCCCTGGGAGCGGGTGTGCCCGTGCCCTGTGTGACCCGCTTCGCGCAAGGGCAGCGGACCTTGAGCCTGCCCACAGCCGACAAGCTGGCCGCCTACCTGGGGGTCCGCTTCCTGGCCCCCGAGCCGCCGCCCAAGCCAGAGACGCCGCCCGACGCGCGGTTGGGTGCGGCGGTCCGCAAGGCTGCCGAGATCGCAGCCGGACACCCCCGGAGGGGGAGTGCCAGAGGGTAACATAACTGATGTTATCGGACGTAGATGGGGCGCCCCCCGAAAACGTGCCCGGATTGGCCGATTCAAGGGCTTCTGTGAGGGGTAGGAAATGGCGAGCATCTTCAAGCGAGGTCGAGGTTGGGTAGTGACCTTCTATGACGGGCATGGGGTGAGGCAGTGGGTCCGCGCCCCCGACAAGTCCACTGCCGAAAGGATCAAGCTCCACGCCGAGTCGGACGCGGCCATGAGGCGGGCGGGGATGGGCGATCCGCGAGAGGCGCAAGCCGCAGAGGCAGAGCGCCGGCCGCTGCGCGATCACCTGGCAGACTACCAGAGGGCGATAGAGGCCGCGGGCCGGACGCCCAAGCATTCCGCTATGACGGCGGCGCGGGTGGGGCGCCTTCTCGACGCGACGCGGGCGGTCCGCATCAGTGACCTTCTGCCGGCCACGTTCCAAGCCGCCGTGGGCAAGCTCCTGTCGGGGGGGCTGTCGAAGCAGAGCGGGACGCACTATGTCCGGGCCGTCAAGGCATTCTCGACGTGGCTATGGCGGGAGGGCCGCTGCCGTGACGACCGCCTGGGGCCGCTGCGGGGCTACAATGCCGCAGAGGACCGCCGCCGCGAGCGCGCCCCCCTGGGCGACGGCGAGATCAGGCGGGTCGTGCGCGCCGCCCTTGAAGGCCCCGCCGTCGAGGGTGTGCCGGGCGACGTCCGGGGCATGGCCTATGTCGTGGCGAGCTTGAGCGGGCTTCGCGCCGGCGAGCTTCGCAGCTTGACGCCTGAGAGCTTCAAGCTGGGCGCCGAGCCGCCCGCCGTGGTGGTGGCCGCCCGCAGCAGCAAGCGGCGACGGCTTGATCGGCAACCCCTCCCGCCTGGGGTCGTGCCGCTGTTGAGGGCGTGGCTGTCGGGGCGGGCCGCCGGCGAGCCGGTCTTTCCGCTACCGCGCCACACGGCCCGCATGTTGAGGCACGACCTGGCCGCCGCCCGCGGAGCGTGGCTTGCAGAGGCGAGCACGGCAGAGGAGCGCGAGAGGCGAGAGGAGAGCGACTTCCTGTCTTACCGCGACGGGGAGGGCCACTACCGCGACTTCCACAGCCTGCGGCACACCTTCATCACGGGGATCGTCCGCGTGGCAACGCCTCGCGTGGCGCAAGACCTGGCCCGCCATTCGACGCCCGCGTTGACCATCGGCGCCTACTCCCACAGTGACGACGCGGAGCGGTCCCGAGCCGTGGCGTTGCTGCCTTGGGGCCGCAGCGCCAGTGCAGCGGGCCAATCCCAAGTCGTGGCAAGTCGTGGCAACGGAACGCCACTTGACTCCCACGGGCAGCTTGTGCTATCATCAGCGTGGAATGGCGAGGATCGCCAGTTTGACAGCATCCGGCGGGTTGGCCGAGTGGACGAAGGCGACGGTTTTGAAAACCGATAGGGGCGAAAGTCCCTCGCGGGTTCGAATCCTGCACCCGCCGCCACATCTTTCTTCCCCACTCAAGGAGGGAGCCATGAGAGCCCTTTCCACCGTGCTCCTGGCAACTGTCGTTGCGCCCGGCTTGGCCGCGCTCGCCGCCGAGGAGGAGGGGTTCACATCGCTCTTCGACGGCAAGACGCTCAATGGGTGGACAATCAACTGTCTGCCGAAGGATAGGGAGCTAGCGGCGAAGGCATGGACGGTGGACCAGGGGACTCTCCTGGCCGACACGACGGGCCACCGGGAGCATTTCTACATTCTGCTGGCGACGAACAAGGAGTACGGCGACTTCGTGCTACGCTTCCGCCTACAGGTTCCCCGCGGCGTGAGGGGAAACAGCGGGGTGCAAATCCGCAGCCGCTACAATCAGCAGACCGGCTGGATGGAGGGGCCGCAGGTGGACATCAATCCGCCGAACCCGCAGCTCACGGGCAAGCTCTGGAACGAAGGCCCCGGCCCCCATCGCTGGCTCTCGAACGAGCCGGTGAAGGACCTCAAGTTCTTCTACGCCGACGAGGGCGACGGCTGGAACGACATGGAGATCGCCGCCAAGGGGATGCGCATCAAGGTGCTCCTCAATGGCGTGACGACGGTGGACTACGACGGCTCAGGCGTGCTCGACGACGAGCTACACAAGAAGCACAATGTGGGTACGCGCGGCGTCATCGGCCTCCAAATCCACTCCCACGACGAGCTCAAGCTCCGCTTCAGGGACCTCAGGATCAAGGAACTCTAGAGCCACGTCTCCCTCTCGCCCAGCGCATCGCCGCTAGTGTGACAGGGGGAGGTCCGGTCGTGCTTGCTGGTGGGCAAGCGGTCAATCCGCCTCGACGCGGCAGACAGGCTGGGCCGCTACGTCGGGATCCAGGTGGTGCTGCCACAGACTGAGGGCCTTGTAAGGAAAGGAGAGCGACGATGACGACGGAGGAGCGGCTTGCGGCAGTCGAGGCCAGCCTCGCGCGTGTGCGGCTGGCGAACCGCTGGCTCTTGGCAGCCCTGGGCATAGGCGTTGCAGCGTGGGCTGCATTGGCGGTGCTTGGGCCACCGGCCGCCATGGCTCAGGCGGCCCGGCCGGCGCGGGTGGTCGAGGTGCAGGAGTTCCGAGTTGTGGAGACGGACGGGAAGCGACGGGCCACTCTAAGTGTGGACGACAACGGGATGGGCCTGAGGCTGTACGATGCGGCGGGGAAGGGGCGGGCGAGCCTCTTGCTGCTGACGGAGGGGCCGCGTTTGGCGCTCTTCGACGCCGCGGAGAAAGGGCGGATGAGCCTCTTGGTTTCGGAGGACGGCGTGCCAAGCCTGATGGTGAGCGGCGCTGCTGGGAAGGGTGCGGCGGCCCTGACACTAAGCAAAGGCGAGCCGGCTCTGGTGTTCAAGGACGCAACGGGAAAGGGCGGTGTGGTGCTGGATCTCAATGAAGGCGAGCCGCAGATGCTGCTCCTGGACCGGACTGGGAAGGGCCGGGTGTGCCTCTCATTCGACGAAGGCGAGCCGGCCCTGATGCTGACAGACGCGGCGGGGAAAGGGCGGGCGACGCTGGGCATGCTCGATGGTGAGCCGTACCTGGGGTTGTCGGACGCGGCGCGCAAGAACCGGGCGAATCTCACGCTGCGCAAAGGCGAGCCGGCCCTGCTGCTGTCCGATGCGGCGGGCAAGGGCGGGGCGGTCTTCGATCTGAGCGGAGGCGCGCCGCGGCTCCTGCTCTTGGACGTGCTGGGGAAGAGCCGGGCGTCCCTTACGCTCAGCAAAGGGCAACCGAATCTGGCGTTCACTGACGCGGCCGGGAAGGTGGTTTGGCAGGCGCCGCAAAGCGCGCCAGAGAACGGCAGCGGAAAGAGCGCCTTGCGGGCTCGAATCCTGCACCCGCCGCCACATCTCCCTCCTCGGGCTGAGGCGACCATCGTGAGAGCCGTGTCCGCGGCGCTGGCTCACTGGTGAGGCGCACGGGGCCGCGGGTCGCCGAAGCTCCTGCCATGTATATACTTATGACTGCCGAACGGGCTAGGAGCGTCCGCGATTGCTGGACGCACCCAGAGGCCACCAGAGGCGTTCCGGAGGCCCTGTGCGACCAGTGAGACCTTTGGACGCCTGGGCCGATTGGCCAGAGCCATAAGTGTCTATATAGTGAACTGTTATGACTATGGCCCCGGAATCCCGACTAAGGAGTCGGGATTCGTCCTGGGCCAAATTGGGCATTAAGCGAGTTTAATCCTTCTCTTGCCCGCGCATCAGGGGAGCGGTGTCACGCCCGGTATGGGGACGGGGTAGAGGTCGTTCGGGCCGGGCTTGACGGGAGGTTCCATCTCCAGGCTGCATGCCTCGGCCTTGGGGCCGAGGGCGAAGTTGGACGCGAGGGCCTGGTCCCAGGCGACTTCCTTGCCGGTGTAGCAGGAGAGCTGGCCCATGATGGCGGCCAGCGTGCCGTGGAGCATGAGGGCGCCTTCGTCAAGCGGCTTGCCCGAGCGGATGGCCTTGACGAATGCCTGGTGCTCGGCGTCGTAGGGGCTGACGCGTGGGCCGTCGGGGTGCCGGTACTGCCACTTCGTCTCGCCCTCGATGCGCCAGCGGAGGAGGTCGCAGCGGCCCCTGGTGCCAAGCACGGTGCTTGAGGTCTCGTTGTAGCAGCCGGTCTGTGTGCGGCAGAAGGCGCGGAGCCGCACGCCGCCGGGATACTCGTAGACGATTGAGTGGTGGTCGAAGAGGGTGCCGCGCCAGTCCTCGGGGGCGGAGGAGCGGCCGGCGAGGCCGTGGCACCTGGCGGGCGGCTTGTCGCCCATCAGCCAGTTGTCCCTGTCGAGGTTGTGGACGAGGCCCTGGAGCAGGTCGTCGCCCGAGAGCCAGGCGAAGCTGGCCCAGTTGGCGAACTGGTGCTGAATCTCGCTGTGGGCGGGGTCGCGGCGATAGGGCGCGTAGGGGCCGCGGAGGACCTTCTCCTCGATGCACACAATGTCGCCGATTGCGCCGTCGCGGAGCCGCTTCATCGTCTCCTGGTAGCCTGGGTCGTAGCGGCTTTGGAGGCCCGAGGCGACGCTGAGTTTCCTCTGGCGTGCCAACTCACAGGCAGCGATGAGGTCGCGGACCCCTGGCGGGTCAATCGCGTGGGGCTTCTCGCACAGCACGTGTTTCCCCGCCTCGATGGCGGCTTTGGTGTAGAGCGGGTGGAACTTCGAAGCAACGGCGATGAGGACGACATCCACGCACTCGATCAGCTTGCGATAGCCGTCGAGGCCCACGAAGCAGTGGGCGTCGTCCACGGCCACCTGGTCGGGCTTCTGCTGCTTGAGGCCGGCGCGGCGGACGCGAATCTGCTCCGCCGAGATGTCGCACAGGGCGACGAGGCGGACGCCTGGGTCGGCGTTCATCGCATTCATCGCTGCCCCTGTGCCGCGTCCGCCGCAGCCGATGAGGCCGACGCGGATGATGTCGCTTCCCCGTACCTGGCCTTGCGCCATTGGTTGCACAGCTCCTCATGCTGAGAACGTCGCCAGTATAGCGCGGAGCAGGTCAGCGCGGAAGCAAGCCACCGCGCTCACCGCCGCGAGGTAGGCGAACCCGAGGGCGACTGCGGTCATGGGCACGACGCGAAAAGCGGGATGCTCGACGAGCCAGCACACTTTGCAGACCGTCCACACGCCCGACACGCCGATGGCCAGGAGCAGTGAGTCCCAGACCAGGCCGAACTGGTAGCTGGCGATAGGAGTCGTAGCCACGAAGGCAGTCGTGAGGAGAGCTATCGCCAGCGCCAGCGCGGCCCCCGTGGCGATCCAGAAGCCCGCGTTTCGAGGCAGCCAGCCCCGGAGTAGCGAGGCGGGGTCGAAGAAGCGGGATGGCAGGTGCAGGATGAGTACGGCGATGATGAGCGCCTGAAAGAGAAGGGCCAAGCGGCCAGCCTCGCAGCTGGCTGCCCAGTGTCGGTCTGAATTGTCCCGTGCAGGAACCGTGTTCTCAGCGGCTCGGCTTGCAGCAGCGCAGGCCGAGGCGGACCCGAGGACAGTCTCAGGCTCGGCGTAGGCTGCCAGGTAGGCGCCTCGCACCGCATGGGCATCGAACGAATCCTCTGTCGCCATGTAGTCGGTCGGGTCGGGGCGCCACTGGTCAGGGAACTCCTGCTTGAGGCGCGCGAACATGGCTGACCCAAGGTCGAGCCTGCAGATGCAGAGGATGTGGGGGGGAATCCTGTCCTCAGTCCCCCAAACCGGCAGGGCGAGTTGCGTCAAGACTCCGAGGAGGGCATTGAACCGCGCGTCGTCGTGGCTGGCGATGGCCTGAGTCATCTGGCTCTCGAGGCACCCCTTCAAGCGAAGGACCAGTTGCCTGCTCGCCGAACACCCGAAAGCCGCATCAGTGGCTGCTTCGCGCTGGGGCAAGCCGTTGGCGACGAAGAGACGGAAGCGGTGGAGGAAGGCGGAGGCCGTCTGGCCATCCCAGCCGCCCTTCTCGACAGCGGTCCTCAGGGCATTGAGGCCCTCGGCTTCGCGGCCGGCCTCCAGATGGAAGACGCCCTCGGCCAGCCACAGCGCGCCGTTGCTCGGATGCGCGCGCTGCGCGCGCAAGAGCATCTCAGACACCTTGCCCTCCGGCAGTTGCCGAGCGGGATGGCCCCGCGGGCGGTGGTCTCGGCTGGCAGCCTTCTCGGTGTATTCCATCGCCACCCAAGGCAGAAGAGGGTGATCCTCAAGGACGCCCGGGGGAGGTGGATCGAGAGCGAAATCAGCATAGCCCGCAAGGCTCAGCGCCAGAACGAAGTCGTCCGCAGATCGGCCCGCGTTGGCCAGGGCCTCCGCACGGAAGGAGTCGGTGAACGATGCCCTGGGCAATTCGTGCAGCCATTCGTACTTGCTCTGGTCCCACACGTAGATGTTGCCGCCGAGCGGGAGAAAGCGGAACAGCAGTCGCGCGCAGAGCACCTGGACCTCGCGGGTCGCCGGATGGATGAGGCTGACGGCGAACGCCACGCCCAGACAGACTCGAAGCACGGTGCCTGCGAGGAAGATAGCCCGGGGTCCTGGTTTCACGGGCGGCCCTCTACCAGTGCCTAGCGTCAAGCCTCCTGCCCATTATTGCCCGACGCCCCCTGGTTAGCAAGTGGGCGAGGGGGAGGGGAGCGAGGGGAAGGGGGCGTGGCGCGGATTTTCGGCTTGCTTCGCCCGCCGCCCTCGCGTATCATCAGGGGGACCGGGCCGATGCCGTCACTACCGAAGTGGAGAGCGCTGCGATGGCTCGATGGTTCTCCTGCCTGCTCGCGACGGTTGCCTGCGTGGCGGTGGCTGGCCAGGCCCCGCCGCCGAAGGCCGCCCCCAAAGCCGCCCCGAAGGCCCCAGCCCCCGACCCAGGCGGCTTCCACTCAGGGCCGCTGCTGAAGGGCTTCCTCGACGCCGGGCCGATGAAGGAGGTGGACGAGATCGTCTTCGCGGTGCGGGTGCCGGGGCGCGACCACTGGTACGTGACGTTCGGAAACTACGCCGACCACTCGGATTCGCCCGCGAAGCAACTCGGGTTCAAGTTCGAGGACGGCGTGTACTGGGGCTATGGCGAGGGGGGCCGCCTGTGCCGCCTGAACCTGCGGACGGGCGAACTCAAGGTGCTGCTCGACGACCCGAAGGGCGGCGTGCGCGACCCGCAGGTCCACTACGACGGCCAGAGAATCCTGTTCAGCTACCGCAAGGGCGGCACCCACACGTTTCATCTCTACGAGATCAACGCCGACGGGTCGGGGCTGAAGCAACTCACGGACGGCCCGGATGACGACATCGAGCCGACGTATTGCGCCGACGGGAGCATCGTCTTTTGCTCGGCGCGCTGCCGCCGCTTCGTGAATTGCTGGTACACCCGCGTGGCCGCGCTCTATCGCTGCGACGCCGACGGCTCGAACGTGCGGATGCTGTCGAGCAACAACGACCACGACAACACGCCCTGGCCCCTGCCCGACGGCCGCATCCTCTACATGCGCTGGGAATACGTGGACCGCTCCCAGGTCCACTACCACCACCTGTGGGTGATGAACCCCGACGGGACGAACCAGACGGTCTTCTTCGGCAACAGCTTCGGCGGCGTGGCCATGCTCGACGCCAAGCCGATCCCCGGGACAAACAAGGTCGTCGTCTCTTACTCCCCCGGCCACGGCGCCCCGGAACACCTCGGCCCCGTGACCATCGTTGACCCCACCCTTGGGCCTGACGTGCAAGGCTCCGCTCGCCAGGTGAGCAAGGGCGGCGGATGGAAGGACCCCTGGGCCTTCACCGAGAACTGCTTCCTCGTCGCCGGTCCGCGCGGCATCTTCGTGATGGATGGCAAGGGCGACTCCGAACTGGTCTACTCGCTCGCGCAAGACCAGCGGCAGTTCCAGGTGCACGAGCCGCGCCCGCTGGCCCCGCGCCCCCGCGAGGCCGTCATCCCGTCCCGCGTCAAGCTGGCCAGCCCCACGGGCCGCCTGTTCCTCACCGACATCTATCACGGGCGGAAGATGGCCGACGTGGACCGGGGCACCGTCAAGAAGCTGCTGGTCCTTGCCCAGCTCCCGAAGCCGATCAACCACTCGGGCGGGATGGAGCCGCTGACCATCGGCGGGTCGTTCACCCTCGCCGAAATCCTCGGCACCGTGCCCGTCGAGCCCGATGGCTCGGCCTGCTTCGACGTGCCGGCCCTCAAGAGCGTCTTCTTCGTCGCCCTCGACGACAAGGACCTGGCCGTGAAGCGCATGCACAGCTTCCACACTGTGCAGCCGGGCGAGACATCGAGCTGTGTGGGCTGCCACGAGCTGCGCACGGACACGCCACGTTCCACGCTCTCCACGTCGCCGCTGGCGATGCAGCGCCCGCCCTCGGCCATCCAGCCCTTCGCGGGCATCCCCACCGTGATTGACTTCCCGCGCGACGTTCAGCCCGTTCTCGACAAGCACTGCGTCGCCTGCCACAACCCCGACAAGCCCGACGGGCGGGTGGACCTCTGCGGCGACAAGACGCCCATGTACACGATCAGCTACTGGACGATGCAGACGCGGAACCTGGTGAGCGACAACCGCAATCGCCCCGAGAGCAACTACCCGCCCTACGCCATCGGCTCGGGGGCCAGCCGCCTCCTCAAGCTCATTGACGGCAGCCACTACAAGGCGAAGCTCTCTGACCACGAGGCGACCGTGCTGCGCCTGTGGATTGACACGAGCGCCTGCTACCCCGGCACCTATGCCTCGCTCGGCAATGGCTTCTACCCCGTCCACTTCGCCCCCTCCGACCTGGCGGCGATGACGGATCGCTGCGGCGAATGCCACATCCGGAGCGTCCAGGACCGCAAGGCCGGCAAGGTGGACGCCCTGGTCTTCGGCGGCCACAGGCTTGCGGCCCGCAGCCCGCTCTACGATCTCTCGCGCCCGGTGAAGTCGCGCCTCCTGATGGCCATGCTGGCCAAGGAGGCCGGCGGCCTCGCCCTCTGCGACAAGGTGGTCTTCAAGACCACGGACGACCCGCTCTACAAGGCCCTGCACGCCCGCATCCAGGACGCCCACGGGCGGCTGATGGCCGGCAAGCGGTTCGACATGCCCGGCTTCCGCCCAACGGAGCACTACATCCGCGAGATGCAGCGCTTCGGCATCCTGCCCCGCGACCTGAAGCCCACCGACCCCGTGGACCCCTACGCCACGGACCGCGCCTACTGGGACTCCTTCGACCATCGCCCGCCTTCTTCCACGGCTGCCCGTTGATCCGGGCTGCCAGTGTTGCTCAATGTGGCTCAATGTGGCTCAAGTCGCCGTTTGGCGATTCTCGCCCGTCCGGGGCGGTCCAGCCCAATGTTGCTCAATGTTGCTCAACTTTGCGCCACGCGCGCACCCGGGGGTGGGGGGAGTGGGGTAGGCGTCCCGCCTGCCGACTGGCCCCGTTCGGAGTCCCGCCTCCAGGCGGCTTGGGGCGCGAGAGAACCGCCTGAAGGCGGCACTCCCAGCGAGTTCACGATCCCTGTGCATGCTCCTCGTCCTCGACTCTTCTCCTCCACCCTATGAAGGGATCGCGCACTGAACGGCTTTCATTGCGCGGCCAGAAATCGCGTGTGAATCGCGTAAACGCTTGCCATTGCGATAGATATGGCGAGGAAACACGCCGGATGAAAAACGCTCTCAAATCGCTCTGAGCCAGCTTTGCACACGCTCTCAGCCGCCCACCGGCCGCCCGCCCTGGCAGCCCCGGCCCCGCGCGGGGTGGGCTGTGGGGCTCGCCATCGCCCCGGAGCGCCAGGAGTGACCGGGCCGCTAGGTTGCTCCAGCCTCACCATCCCTGCGCCCACCACCGGCCTTCTGCCATGTGCTGCGTCGTGGCTCGGACGAAGAAGTCGAGCCACGTTCCTCCTGGCGCTGCGCTCCTCTCCTCGTCGAGAAGCCCAGGAAGCCCTTCATCCGCCGCCCACCCCAGAAGCAGCTCTTCGCCCACTACGAGGCGGCCGACACGACGATCAAGGAGGTCGGCTTCTTCGGAGGGAACGTGGCGTACGTCGAGGGCGTCACCGGCCCTGTCGCCGAGAACGGGATCTACGATGAGGTCGGGAACCCCGATGGCGAGGTCTTCGTCCCCGGCTACCTCTATGAGGTGCGCAACATCCCCGACTTCAGCAAGGGCGCGAACACGATGCTGGAACTCGTCGCCGTCGTGAAGCTGTAGTGCAATCAGGGGATGACTGGATGATTGGATGATTGGATGCTTGGAAGGCCGAAAACCAGCCTCTGTCCGAGCGGTCTTTCATCCATCCATTCATCCACTCATCCAGCCATCCATTCTTCTCGTCGCAGAACTCCGCGGCGACCTGTCTGCGTGCGGCACGCACAGGCAGAGATGCGCGCCTCCCTCCAGGCCATCAACGAGAAGATCGACCGCCTCCTCGCCCTCCAGGCGAAGGTGGACGAGCACTCCCAGGCGATCACCCGCCTCAAGACCATCTGGTCCCTCGTCGCCGCAGGCATTGCGTTCCTGGCCGCTACGCTGAAGGACTGGCTCTTCGGGCGACAATGAGTTGAGCTATGCCGTGGGAAGGCCAGAAGAAGGCGGCTCTCCGGATCTCTCGTCCGGGAGAGCCGCCCCGGCTGCCCGCGCCTTTCGCCAAGGCTACTCGCCACGGGCGAGCCGTCCTTCTTCGCCTGCCCGCGTCGAACGGGCACGCAGGATGACCGGGTGGTCCCTGAGGTGCGGCACGGTCCCGTGGGCTACCTCTCACCCAGAGAAATCTGGCCGATCCACGCCATAGCGTGGTTCAGGGGCTTGCGAGACGAAAACCGATGTTGTTGTTCTCGTTCGACGGATCGTTGTTGTTCCGATTCGAGGCCGACAGGTTGTTCGCATTGTTGTTCCACGAACCGCCCCGAATGCCGCGGGACAACGCGGCCGTCTGGTCCCCGGTCACCCTTTTCCCCGTCGCTGGCACAGCACGGCGCGACGAAGTCCATAGCTCTGAGCATGCTCTGCGTGCGCCCTCGAGGCGCCCACGCTTGCAGTCAGCTCGGACGCGCGGCGGACACCACCCCCCACCTCCCACAGCATGCGCCGGAACCTTCGGTCGAAGCGCCGCACGCTCGACGAGCGCACCCGAATACGCCCGTCCCCAAACACCACGAAGCCCACAAAGTCCACCCCCGCCCACGTCGGCACCAGGCGATACTTGTCTGGGTGCACCTTCAGGAGCAATTCCCCGAGCTTGTCCTTGACCGCCTGGCCCCAGGCCCTCAGTTGGCACCGAGAGTCGCCGAAAAGCAGGAAATCATCCATATACCGCACGTAGCCCCTCGCCCTCAACCCGTGCTTGGCGAACTGGTCGAGCGGGTTGAGGTACACATTGGCGAAGAACTGGCTCGTGAGATTCCCGATCGGCAGGCCCCGCTTTCGCACCGTCACATCGAAGAGCTCGCCACCCGCAGGCCATCCGCCCGCACTCGGTGAGGCTGATGCAGGTGAACTCAAACTGCCGAGCCGTGAATAGGCCGCGGTCCCTGGCCAGGCGGATGAGCCAGCGCAGGACCTCCAGCTCGCGGTTGGCCCGCCGAAGCAGCTCCGCCTTCGCAGGGCTATAGGCCGCCTCGACGAGCAACTCGAGAATCCCGATGGCGTGGTCGGCCAACCGCTGCCCGAAGATGAACCGCTGATTCTTCGGAAAGGCGTCCACGCGCCCCAGAAGCCACTTCACGACCTCATACCACTTCACAAGGAGGATCGGCGGCTTCGCCGGCGCCGGCATGGGAACCACCCGATTTCCAGAAAAAAAACCGCCCGCTTCGCGGGCAGGGTGAGGAAGAAAGAAAGGGAAAAAGAGCCAAAGGGCAAAGAGCTACGCCCGGCGCCTTCTCCTCCGAAGCATCGCCGCAAGTGCGGCGATGCCGAACAGGCTCACCGTAGCAGGCTCAGGTATCGCTGTACTCTCCAGGGAACCTGCGAGACGAAAACCGACGTCGTCGCCCTCGCCCGACGGATGGCCGTAGATCCGACTCGAGGCCGACAGGTCGCTCGAACCACTGACCCACGAGCCGCCCCGAGCGCCGCGGGACGAGCCAATCGCAGTCTCATTCCACTCCCACAGGTTTCCCCCCTGGTCGAAGGTGCCGTAGGCGCTTGCCGAAGGCATGAAGGTGTAGGCGCCCACAGGCGTGGTGTAATAGGGTGCCCCGATGACCCAATCGTAGTTGGCCGAGCCGTTCACGGAGTTTGTGCCCGGCGGCGCCTCGGCGGTCAGCGCCGTGTCGCTCATGGTCGGATATGTCCAGTACCCTGGCACGCTCTGCCCGCCCTTGTTCGGGTCGTGGTAGGCGGCCTTGTACCACTCGTCCTCCGTGGCGATGAAGAAGAGCGCATCGGCCACGCGCGCGAAGGTGGTCTGGTTACCCACGTTGATGTAGGCGCCATCCTCCGTCGTGCCTGGGCCTTGGGTGCCGGTCGGCTGCCCATTGTGCATCCAGTTGGCGAAGCGCGCCGCGTCCCAGAAGCTCACGTAGTTCACCGGCCGGTCCGCCCGGTCCGGGGCCACGGAATACGTGTAGCTGCCCGGCGAGCCGCTTTGCTGAATCTTGCAGCCGTAGTCCCAGATCCACATGTTCCCGTTGTAGAGCCCGTATGTGTCCGTGGCGGCGACGGCGTTGAGGAACTCGGTGTATTGGCCGGCGGTGATCTCGTACTTGCCGATGCGGAACTCGTAGTCCACGGCGCCGTAACCGGGCGGGTAGTCATAGCGGGTGTCCGCGGCGTTCCCCGCGTCGCCCACAGTCACCCAGTCAATCGTGACGGCCTGCGCAACGGCAGCCACCGCGAAGACGAATGCGAAGACCACGGCCCGACCAGCCTTCATCCCCCGTCTCCTCTCGTGTAGCGCCTCGGCTCGGCCTGCGCCCCGCCGCTGGGGGCGACACTTTCGGGAGTCCGACCGTGCGCAACATTCTACCCCCCCCCCAACGAAAAGTCAAGCGCACTTTTTTCCGTCGAAAATGCCCTTGACGGA
>VGYV01000123.1 GCA_016872855.1 Planctomycetota bacterium | reverse complement strand
CGGGTTCGGGCGCCGGTTCGGGTTCGGGCGGCGCGTCGGGTTCGCGCTCCGGCGTGGGCGGGTCTTGTGGGAGCGGACCCTCGCCGTCCCGGTCCGCATTCTCTGGCGAGTCGTCGGGGTTGTCTGGCGCGGCGGGTTCGGGAGCGCTTCCGGGCGGGTTCGGCGCGGGTGTCGGGGCGCTTTCCCGCTCCCGCTCCCGTTCGGGCCGGGCGGCGTCTTCATGCCGCCGATGGCCGAAGCGGGGTTGCAGATCGTCGGGGTTGAAGTCGGGATACCAGCGCCGGACGTGGTCAACGGCGCCTTGCAGCTTGGCGGCGTCGCCCCGGTTGCGGACCGCCTCAAGACATGCGGTAATCAGATCGCTTGCTTCGCGGACCGTGGGCGGGTTCGGGTGTTCCCAGAACTTGCGCAAGGTGAGGCGAAAGAGCATGCCCCCTTGCTTGTGAGTCAACCGATTCCCCATTGACGATACTCCCGTCGTGTGGTAGTCTACTCCTGACGGCGATTCTCGCCGTCGTGTGGCCCCGCCGGTCTTGTTCCCGCAAGCCGGCGGGGTTCTGCTTCATTGGCGACTCCTTACAAGCGGGCGCGTGTCCACACGCACTGTCCACACATATTATACACCAGATTCCCGGCTTGTCAAGGGGCCGGGCAAGATTTTTTTTCGCTTGCTCGTTCGGGCCGTCCGGGCGGGAGCGGCGCCGGAAGCGGTCCCAAGGCACTTGGGAACCCCGTCTGAACCGGCCCGAAGCGGGTCGGGAACGCGCGCGAAAGCCGGCCGAATCCCGCCTCGAACCGGCGCGAGCAGGCCGGCCCTTGGCGGCGCAGCGCCCATCGCGCACGCGCGTTGCGGGGTCATTGCCGAATGATCCCCGCCCAGTGTGCGTCAGGCGCCCCACCCAGCCTGATCGGAAAAAACCCCCCTGAGCGCGCGACGAGGCGTAAGTTGCCGCGCGGGTCCGCCAAAGAAAACGCGGTGTAGCGCTCTGCTTGACCCATTGGCGAGGGACTCCCATGCCCAAGGGGAATCTTGCCCGACCCCCGGCGGGCGAGAAGGCTTGGCCGCGGGGCGCTATCTCGCGTCACCAGTCGGACGAGCGGCCCAGGATGCTCCCTGGACGCCCCACGTCAAGCGAGAGGGCGACAGACAGGGGCAAGGGGGGATTATGGGGGGAATGGGGCTTGAGGGCCTGAGTTGACTACATGGACACCATGCGCTAATGGAACATGCCATGACTACAGAAGCAGACTATCACAGGTGATAGCGCTATGCGGAAGAAGGGAAAGCATGAACTGGTAGGTTCGGTGTGGCGTCCGCCCGCATGATCTTTCGGCCAAGATGCAGGCGAGGGAGGGCAGCTTGGACCATCCAGGTGGGGAGGGGGCACCGGACTTGCGGTCGCTGGGCTGCCCTCCCAGAGTCATCTGGTTCAGTCGGGTTCCGGGGCGCCTGTCGGCGCCAACCGGTCGGCGGATGGTTCAGCCCCGGTCGCGGGCGGAGTCGAGTCCTGTCGGCCCACTCCCGCACTTGACAGGCCTTGGCTATTGCGCACAATGGCAGGCAGGGGGAGGCGCCCCCATCGGGGGCGCCGAGGCATAGGTCTGCCGGATGCGGTGCGGGTAGTGGAAGCGGACCGATGCTGACCATGTACCTGCCAACTCCGGTGGTAGGCTTGGCGCAGGCGTGGGCCAGAGGGCACAATGCCAGACACCGAGTTGAAGCCAGGTGACATCGTGGCGGGGCTGGAGCCCGACGAGCATGTCGAGGTTCGCCACGTTGCGCCCTTTGCCGGCAAGACGCTTGTTGTCGGCGTCACGGTCACGACCCGCCGGGAGCTTCGCCGCCCGCTCGGGCCGGAGGAACTGGCCCGCGTGACGGTCGTGCGGGGCACAGACTACGCCTACGACGGGGACGCCGAAGCCTTCCTGCTCGGCGTCGAGGCCCAGCGCATCCGCATCGCCTACCAGTTCGACCCCCTCTTTGCCGTCAACTCAAGCGTGGTGGACATCGTGCCCCACCAGGTCGAGGCGGTCTACCGCTACCTGCTGCCCTTGCCCCGCATCCGCTTCCTTCTGGCCGACGACACGGGCGCGGGCAAGACCATCATGGCCGGCCTGCTCATCAAGGAACTGATCTTCCGCCGAGTCCTCAGCAAGGTGCTGATCATCGCGCCAAGCGGCCTGACCAAGCAGTGGCGAGAGGACGAGATGCAGGCGAAGTTCGGCCTCACCTTCCGCCTTCTCGACAGGGCATCGTTTGAGGCGGAGCCGGGCCAACTCGCCCGCGACGAGGGGCTGTTCATCACGTCGGTTGACTACATCGCGCGCGACGACCGCTGCCTCAAAGCGGCGAAGGATACCCTGTGGGACATGATCGTCGTGGACGAGGCCCACAAGCTCTCCGCCTACGAGTATGGCGCAAAGGTAGAGCGCAGTGGCCGCTACCAGGCAGTCGAAGCGCTTGTGGACTCCACTGACCACCTTCTGTTCTTGACGGCAACCCCGCACCGCGGGCGGCGGGACACATTCCGCCGCCTACTCATGTTGCTCGACCCCGACCTCTTTCAGAAAGACGAGCACGTTACCGAGCGCGTCCGCGAGGCCGTTGCCACGTACACGACCCGGACGGAAGCCTTTGAGGGCGAGGGCAGCATCAGCCCCGCCCGCAATCGCTTCTTCCTGCGGCGGCTCAAGGAGGAGATGATCAACTGGGACGAGCGACCCCTTTTCGTGCCCCGCCACACCAAGACGACCGGGTACGAACTCACGCCACAGGAACTCGACCTATACGAGGCCGTCACCCATTACGTCCGCTCTCACCGCAAGGAAGCGAAGGCGAAGCGGAACCGCAACGTCGAGCTGACCCTTGTGGTCATGCAGCGGCGCCTTGCCAGCAGCATCTACGCTATCACCCGCACGCTGCGGAACCGCCTCGATGCGCTCGATTGGGCGCTGAGGGTGATCAACGACCCGTCCCGCACTTCCGCCGAAAAGAGGCGGCTGCTTCGCGGGGAGGTCGAGGACGTGCCGGAGGACATTGCCGCCTACGAAGAACTCAATGAATCGCAACGAGAGGACATAGACAGGCGCATCTTCCGCCAAGTCCTCAGCGATGACCCCGAGAAGGTGCAAGCCGAACGCGACGAGGTGGCCCGCCTTCTGAGAATGGCCGAATCGCTCCGCAACCACCCCGAAGCCAAGTTCACCGAACTCCTCAAGGTCCTCGACGAATCCGACGTGATCCGCCGCGACGACGAGAAGCTGCTGATCTTCACCGAGCACCGCGACACGATGGAGAATCTGGCCGAACGGCTCCGCAATAAGGGCTACGCCATTGCCACCATCCACGGCAGCATGGACACCGACGCCCGGCGGCAGGCCCAGAAGGACTTCCGCATCCGCGCCAAGATCATGGTTGCCACCGACGCCGCCGGCGAGGGGATCAACCTCCAGTTCTGCCGCTACCTCATCAACTGGGACGTGCCCTGGAACCCCAACCGCCTTGAACAACGCATGGGCCGCATCCACCGCTACGGGCAGAAGGACACCGTGGAGGTCTACAACCTTGTCGCCACCAATACCCGCGAGGGCGCGGTCCTCGACAAGGTGCTGCGCAAGCTCGACGTGATGCGCGAGCAGATGGGCGACCGCGTATACGACGTGATTGACGAGTTGTATGAGGACGTGCCCCTGGTGGAACTCATCGAGCGCTCGATTGACGCCGACGACCCCGCCGGCGTGGCCGACGAGGCCGAGAATCAACTGAAGGACGAGGCCGGCCGACGCCGCAAGGCCGACGACCTCATAGCGCTCCAACAGAAGCGGACACTGACCTCCCACCTCGACCTTCGGGAGGCCCAGAGGCTCCGCGACGCATCCGACGAGCGGCGGCTTCAGCCGCAGTTTATCCAGCGCTTCTTCACTGCCGCCTACCATGCCGCCGGCGGCACCATCGTTGAGGACAAGTTCTTCCCCGTCTACCACGTCGGCGCCACGCCGAGCGGGGTCATGGACGCCGCCCGCCGCCTGCGCCTCCCCGTCGCCGACCCGCACGAGACGCCGTTCGTCTTCGACAAGGAACTGGTCAGCGTCGCCAGCAAGACCGCCATCCCGGAAAACACGCGGCTTCTCGGGCCGGGCCACCCGCTGTTCGACGCCCTGATCGAGTGGGCGGTCCACCGCGCCCAGGACGCCTTTGCCAGAGGCGTCACCCTGGTGGACCCGAACATTGCCGACTCACAGCGAATGTGGCTCGTTTCGTCCAGCATCGAGGACGGCCGCTCCGAGAGGAGGAGGCGGGTTGCCCACGAGCAGTTGAGCCTGGTCCTTGCCGCCCCATCGGGCTTGAGGGCCACCTCCCCCGCGAACCTGTTGAACTGCACCATGCCCGACGCCCCCGCCGAGCGTCCCGCCAGCGCCGGCCCTTCCCGCGACGACGTGCAGGCGTGGGCCTTTGAGCACCTTACCGAAGCCCAGCTTGAGCGGGTCCGCAAGGATCGGGAAGCCGAATGCGCCCTGCGCCGAGACTACCTTGAGAAGACGTTCACTGACCTGATCCTCGACCTGCAAGAGAAGCTGATCCCCTTCCAACAGGCCCAGCTTTTCGGCGAGGACGACCCGGAGGAACGCCAACGCCTTGAGCGCCGCATCCGCCAACTCCAGGTCCGCAAGGCCGAACGCTTGGCCGAGCTTGAACTGATGCTCCGCCTGACGGCGAACCTGCCGAACGTCGTCACGTCGGCCCTGATCGTGCCCGCGCCCGTGGCGACGGCGGAGCACGAGGCCAAGCAGCCCCCTCATGGCGTGCCCATGCGCCGCGACGATGGGATAGAGCGCATCGGCATGGAAGTCGCCATGCGCTACGAAACTGGCCGGGGCTGGACGCCCCACGACGTTTCCGCTGACGGCGAGCACTACGACATCCGCTCCGAATCCCCCGCCGGCGACAAGCGCTTCATCGAGGTCAAGGGCCGCGCCGAATCCGGCGCCATCATCCTCACCGGCCCCGAACTCGACAAGCTGCGCCAGCTTGGGCCGCGCGCCTGGCTCTACGTCGTGACCTTCTGCAAGGCAAACCAGCCGCGACTCCGCACCATTCAAGACCCCATCCCCAAGCTCAACCCCGAAATGCTCTACCGCCAGGTGCAATTCGTCGTGGCCGAACCCGACTGGTCAAGCCAGGGAGAGGAAGTGTCCCAGGGAGGAGAGCGGGCATGATCGAGGCATTCCTGGCAAGGGACGAAGGGAAGACCTTGGAGTTCAAGGAGAACTGCCGCCCGCTCCGCCGCATAGTGCAGACCGCTGTGGCCTTCGCCAACACGGCCGGCGGGACGATCATCCTGGGCGTCCGTGACAGGACGAAGGAGGTCGTCGGCCTCGGCGATCCCCTGTTGGATGAGGAGCGGCTCGCCAACGCTTTCGCGGACAGCATCCGCCCGCTGCTGATCCCGGATATCCAGGTCCACGCCTGGCGCGACCGCCAAGTGGTTTTCGTCTCGGTCCCCCACGGCGTCGGCCCCTACTATGTCCGATCCGAAGGCCCGGAGTTGGGCGTGTACGTCCGCCTCGGTTCGACCAACCGTGCCGCGGGACCAGAGATGCTGGCCGAACTCCGGCTCCTGGCCCGGAACACCTTCTATGACGAACAGCCCTGCCCGCAAGCGAGCTCTGACGATCTGGATGTCAGAGTAGCGTCAGAGCTCTTCGCCGCCGTGTCCCGACCGTTGACCCCGCCGAAGTTGCGGTCATTGGGACTCCTCGTTGAGCAAGGGGGGCGAGAGGTCCCCAGTATCGGCGCGGTGCTCCTGTTCGGCAAGACGCGCGAGCGCTTCTTCCCTTCAGCCGCATTACGCTGCGCTCGATTCCTGGGGAAGGATACCGCCCGGTTTCTGGATCAGGCCGAGATTGACGAGCACCTGCCGAAGGCGGTGGACAGCGCGGTGGCGTTCATCGAGCGCCACACGCGCCAGGGCATCGAGATCGGGCGAGTCCGACGCCGCGACCTGCCCGAATACCCCGTCGAGGCCGTCCGCGAGGCCGTCATCAATGCCCTCGTCCACGCCGACTACGCCATCGGCGGGGCGGGAACCAAGATCGCCATCTTCGACGACCGCATCGAGATCACCAACCCTGGGCTACTCCCCTTCGGCCTCACCTTGGAGGCAGCCCTGGCCGGCGTGTCGCGTCTCCGCAATCGCGTGATAGGCCGCACCTTCCGCGAACTTGGGCTAATCGAGCAATGGGGTTCGGGACTCGGCCGCATCATCAGCGCGTGCGCCCATGCCGGCCTCCCGCCCCCGCGATTCGAGGAGCTTGCCGCCAACTTCAGAGTCACGTTGTTCAGCGAAAGGGTGACGGCCCCGTCCCGGCCAGAGTGGCAGACTCAGTTGTTGGCGCATCTTGCCAAGGAAGGGCGTATCACGACGCAGGCGGCCGCGCGGCTTTGGAATGCCTCCGCGCGCACCGCACGCAACCGGTTGCTCAAGATGGTTGAGAGGGGGTTGATCGCCGAGATCGGACGCGGCCCCACTGACCCCTACCGCGTCTATGTTCCGAAGGGAGAGAGAAGTGGCTGATGGTGCCCACTCCCGAATGACCGTCCCGCCATCATCGCACTATTGCTTGGCGGCGTGGGGCGGCACATCCTCTGAAAAGAGCTCTGAAGAGGGCGCCTTCAGAGCTGCTTCAGAGCTCTCGGCCGCGGCCATGATGGGGTGTGCCCCAGCTTCCGGGCCGAGCGGCTGGGAGACGGCTCATGCCTGAACAAGCCTGTCCCCGCCTCATCGAGGTCGCCCTGCCCATCCGCGAAATCTCCGCAGAGAGCGTCCGCGACAAGAACATACATCACGCCCATATCTCACATCTTCACATCTGGTGGGCACGGCGTCCCCTCGCCGCCTGCCGGGCCATCGTCTTCGCATCTATCGTCCCCGACCCCGACGACCCAGGCTGCCCCGCCGACTTCCGCAGCCTGGTCCTCAAGCACCTCAAGGACGACGTGCCGCAGGCGCTCCGGGGCTACCAGCGCGGCAGGAAGTACGTGAAGGACGCCGACCCGTACCGCCCCTACGACGGCATCCCCGACACCCCGCGCAACCGCCTCCTCACCTTCATCGCCAAGTGGTCCCCCGAATGGCTCGACTTCGAGAAGGGCAAGCGCCCAAAGCAGCCCCCGCCCAAGGAGATGCTCGACGACCGCTCCCTCGTGAAGTGGGAAACGAGCGACCCCGAGAACGAGCGAGGGCGCGTCATTCTGGGCATCGCCCGTGACCTGGTCCGGGCGGCTAGGGGCGGCGAAACGCCCAGCCTCCTCGACCCCTTTGCGGGTGGAGGAGCCATCCCCCTGGAGGCTACTCGCCTGGGCTGTCGAGCCATCGCTAACGACTACAACCCCGTAGCCCACCTCATTCTCCGCGCCACCTGTGAGTTCCCGCAGAAGTATGGGAAGCGGGGAGTCCGCAAGGACGACTTCGGGCGCGATGTCCAGGTTCCCAACGTCCTGGCCTACGATGTGGAGCACTGGGCCAAGTGGATTCTTGGACGCGCGAAGCAGAGAATCGGCCACCTGTACCCACCCGGCAAGGACGGCAAGCCGGTCGTGGGCTACCTCTGGGCGCGCACGACGCCCTGCTCAAACCCCTCATGCCGTGCCGGAATCCCCCTTTTGCGGAGCTTGCTGGTCTGCAACAGGAAGACTAGTCGCGTGGCCCTTTCAATGAACGTAGATAGGGGGGATAAGGTGGTTTCGTTTGGGATAGTGCGCGGAAGAAGCATCAAGCGCACCGAGGGGACAAAGCCTGAGCGCGGCTCCGCTGTATGCCCGTTCTGTGACCAACCCACAACCGAAGGCGACATGCGGCGAGCCGGTTCCGATGGCAAATTGGGTGAGCGCATGGTCGCGGTGATCTGCGACACATCTGTCGGGAAGGACTACCGCTCAGTAGAAGGGGGGGATGAAGAAACTTACCTGTTGGCCCAGCGCGCAGCAGATCATGTCGAGCGACCATCCGAGAGGCACGCTGATGCGAATGATGCCGGGCTTAGGGTCCACAACTACGGATTCAAGACATTTGGCTCCCTTTTCAACCCACGCCAGTTGCTCTGCATGCAGTCGCTTAGCGGTGCTCTGCGGGAATGCTCGGCTAGACTCCACCAAAGCCTTGATTCGCCAGAGTACGCTGCCGCCGTGCAATACTATCTCAGCCTCTGGCTCGGGCGTGTGGCTATGTTCTCTACCAGCGTGGGGGTATGGAAACCCTCGGGGGAGTTCATCACGAGTCCGTTCTCAATGCAGGCCATCCCCATGGTTTGGGACTACTGCGAGGCGAACCCTTTTAGCGAAAGCACAGGGGGGGCACTAAGTCAACTTGATTGGGTCCTCCGATTCCTCCGTCGCGAGTCTCCCCCCCCCTGGGGCGGCTGCATACCCTTGCCAAGTGGTGTTGGGCGATGCTGGCCGACTGCCTCTTCCTTCGGGAAGGCTGGACTGTGTCGTGACTGACCCACCGTACTTCGACGAGATCGCATATGCTGACCTATCCGATTTCTTCTACATATGGCTGAAGCGGTTCCTGGGGGAGGCATCCCCAGCCGTCTTCGCAACGCCGCTCACACCAAAGGCTGATGAGGCCACAGCCCTGAGGCATCGCAGCGGGGGGGACTCCAGGCGAGCCAACGAGTGCTTCCGTCTGAAGCTGACAGGGGCCATGTGCGAAATAAGGCGCGCCACCAAGGGTCAAGCTGTCGTCGCCGTCATGTTTGCTCACCAGTCTGCCGAGGCGTGGACAGCCCTGATCAACGCGCTTCTGGATGCTGGCCTCAGCATCACCGCCGCCTATCCGATTGACACGGAGCGGAGTGTGAGGATGGTAGCGCTTGGGACATCGGCTCTCGCGTCCTCGATCACCGTCATCTGCCGCCCGCGGGTCGCTGGCAGCGCGGCTTCCTACAAGATGGTCCGTAGCGAGATTGAGGAAGCTGTCCACAAGGCCGTGAAGCGCTTCTGGGCCTATGGCTTTCGGGGGGCAGACCTGATCGTTGCTTGCTACGGCCCCGCCGTTGGCGTTTTCGGGAGACACGAGCGGGTGGAAAAGGCCGACGGGACGGCGGTGGGAATCCCCGAGCTTCTTGAGTTGGTTCGCTTCGCAGCCAGAGACGCCATCGCCGGCGAGTTCCGTGGGGACCACCTCTCGACGGTCTACTACGTCTGGGCCAACCTGTACGGGATCGGCGAGCAGTCATGGGACGATGCGCGGCTGGTGGTCCAGGTGGGCGGGGAGGGCGAAGACCCTATGGAGGTGGCGCGGAAGCGGGGCCTGCTTGTGGTGGAGGGTTCGCGTTGCCGTCTTGCTCTGCTTCGGGACCGCCTCGACCGTTCGCACATGGGGGATGATGAGTCGGCGCCGCTGATTGACAAGCTCCACCACGCGATGCGGCTGTGGCAGGAGGAGAAGCGGCCCGAGCTGGTGGCCTACCTGCGGGAGCACGGGCTGACCGACGACGCGCGGTTCTGGAAGCTGGCGCAGGCGCTCTTTGAGGTGCTGCCGCCCGGCGAAGAGGACCGCAAGCTGGCAAGGGTGCTCCTGGACGAGCGGGACACGCTTCGGGTCGAGGCGGGGCGGAAAGAGGCCGCGCCCCTCGGCCCGCTGTTCAATGGGCAGGGGGCGAAGTGATGGCTATGCAGTTGGACAAGGTGCGGGAACTCGTGAAGGGCTACGCGCAGGTAGTCGAGTGGGCCTACGCGCTGCCCCGGTTCATGTGGCTGCGGCTCGCCTCGAAGGGTCTCCGGAAGCGCAGATTGGGTATTCCGACCTTCGCGGTAGTGGGCATGTGGCTGATTCTGGGTCATGTGAGGCGCAAGCTACGCCTGATCATAAGCCACCTGAACACTGCGTTACTGCTGACCGAGTCCGCGGACGAGAGGAACCGCATCCTGGAGGAGGTCAATGCAGTAGAACGCTTTGCGGACTCCATCCCATCACGGACATTCCTCGGACGGGGCAAGGTGATACTTGCCGTGCTCTATACCTCTCTACTGCTTGCGATCCTCCCTTTGGCTAGCGATCACGTGGCAGCCCTATACGGGTTGGTTGGCGAAATACGCAATGCGGCCCGGCTTACACCTCCGGATGTTGGCCGCAGTATACCGAGGCCCATCGAGATGGTGGACACGTTGTTCCCTGTCATCGCGGTGGCGTACCTCTTGCCGGCCATCTGCGTCCTTCTCCCTGCATTCAACCTCAAGCGGTTCTCCCTCAATCATGGGGGGGCTCCGTTGGAGGACTACGGCTTCGACATCATCAGGAGGGACTGGTATGCTCGGGAGGGAGTCTACAAGATCGAGACCGCCGTTCTCGACAGACCCGGGGAACCCCAGCTTGACCTCATGGCTCTCATGGCGTTGGGCGCCGTAATGCTGATTGTTGCTGCGGTTGATCTCTATGTCCTTGTTGCCTTCAACAACCCAACGGACGTTCCTCTACCTTTGTTCCTGATGGAGGAGGTCTTCCTGACGGGGCCAGGACTCTTTCTTTACGTGCTCCCGAGTCTGCGAGCCTGGCGCAGGCGTTGCAGCAATTGAGAGGAGTGACTCATGGCATCGGTTGCCTTGAGGCCCTGGTTTGCTGTAGCGAAGCCGCACGAGGACATCCGCGAAGGGCGGCTGAGCGAGGCCGTGTTCGCCGCCAACCTCTGGCGCGTGGCGAATCCCGATGAGAACACGCCCGAAGTCTACCTGGATACCGACGCCTTCTTTGACAAGACCTATCTGACCGGCGGGTTGAAGAACGTGCTGAGGGCGGTCGGGCGCGCGCTCTGCGGCGGGGCCGACGCCGGCGACCGCATCCTGAGCCTACAGACGGCGTTCGGCGGCGGAAAGACCCACGCCCTTGTCGCGCTCTGGCATCTGGCGAAGCACACGGACAAGGTTCGCCGCCTTGCCTCTTGCGCCGCCGTGCGCGAGGCTCTGGGCGACTACTTCCCCAAGCGCGTCAAAGCCGTCGCCGTCTTCACCAACCAGGTCTGCGACGCGACCCAGGGCCGCAAGACGCCCGATGGGATTCACACGCGGACGCTTTGGGGCGAGCTGGCCCTGCAACTCGGCGGGGCAGAGCTTTACGGGAAGGTCGAGGCGAACGACCGGGCGCGGTCCGTGCCGCAAGGTCTGTTCGTTGACATCCTGCGAGAAGCCGCGCCGTGCGTGATCCTGTTGGACGAGCTGGCGGACTACTGCGTCGGGGCATCCGCCGTCGAGGTGGGCGGCGGGACGCTTGCCGACCAGACGATTTCGTTCGCCCAGCAGCTTACGGAGGCGGTGGGGCAGGTTCCGGGCACGGCTCTTATTGCCACGCTGCCCGCAAGCCACCTGGAGGTCGCGAGTCGGGAGAAGGGCGAGGACGTCCTCAACCGCCTTGAGCGGCGGTTCGGGCGAATGGGCGCCGACAAGAAGCCCGTGGCCGACGATGAAATCTACGAGGTCATCCGTCGGCGGCTGTTCGACACCATAGGCGACCCCACCGAGCACGAGAAGGTCGCCGAAGCCTACGCGAAGATGTATCAGGCGCACAAGAACGAGGTGCCGCCAGAGGCGGCGAAGGGAACCTACAAGGAGCGGATCGCTGCCGCCTATCCGTTCCATCCCGCCTTGATAGACGCCCTCTACCTACGTTGGGGGAGCCACGGGGACTTTCAGAGGACGCGCGGCGTGCTGCGGCTTCTGGCGAGCGTCGTCGGCGACCTGTGGAGCCGGCGGAACACCGAGACCATGACCCAGCCGCTCATTCAGCCGTGCCATGTGAACTGGACGCTTGACCCGCTGCACGCTGCCCTGACGCGATTGTGGGGTGCGGCGTATGAGGCGGTCGTCGCGGCCGATGTGGTGGGCAGCAAGGCCAACGCCGCGTTGCTCGACCAGGAGCGGGGCGGGGAGTACGCGACTGAGAGGGTCGTATCGGGGCTGGCATCGGCCATCCTGCTCGGTTCGTTCGGCGGGCAGGGGGAGCGGGCCGGCTACAGCACGAAGGACTTGCGAGTCTGCATCGGGCGCCCTGGCGTCAACTGGGGCTACACGGATAGCGCCCTGTTGCTGCTGGAGGAACGCGGCTTCTTCCTTCACACGGCAGGGGCCGGGAGCCTGGGGAAGCGCTACTGGTTCGGCACCAAGCCGACTCTCGTGAAGCTCCTGGCCCAGTACCGCGCGCAGTTCGCCACGCGGGACTTCGATCCCGAAGTCCTCGACACCCTCAAGGCCGAGGTGAAGCGTCTCAAGCCCGAGCCGGCCACATGGCACGTGCTGGTGAACCCGGAAGCCGATCTTGCGGAACAGAAGTCGCTCACGCTGCTGGTTTTGCCCCCTGATGCCGCCTACGCGGAGAACGGCGGCGGCCCGCACCTTCCCACGTCGCCGGGCGAGCAACGGGTTCTTGAACTGAGCCAGCGCTGCGGCAAGGGGGACCGGCACTACCGGAACACGCTCCTGTTCTTGCTCCCGTCGCCGCGTGGCCTGACACGGCTGCGGAACGCCCTGCGCGAGGTCGAGGTCCACGAGGCCGTTGGGCGCGACTACGAGAGCCAGTTGGACGACGAGCAAAAGCAGGACTTGGGCAAGCGGTTGGCGAAGGTGTGCGAGGCCGTGCCGGAGGCCCTGTGCGGGGCGTACATGCACGTCGCGCGGGTCGAGAAGCAGGGCGTGGTCGTGGTCCCGCTCAGCGAGGCGAAAGCCACGTTCGCGGACCACTTGCTGGCCGTGTGGAATCAGGTGGTCGAGGAGGACTGGGTGCTTCGGAAGGTCGGGAGTGTGACGCTCCAAGAGGCCGGCCTTGTGCCCAACGAGGGCGGCACCCGCATCAAGCAGGCTCTGGAAGCGTTTCTGCGCTACACCGACAAGCCGATGCTGGCAACGCGCGACGCCCTGTTGCGCGGCTTGGCGGATGCCTGCCAGCAGAAGCTCATTGGCATTGGGCGCGGCGTGAAGCTCGACGCGCTACAGGCCAAGTGGTGTGGCCCGTCGGGGCCGACGGACCTCTCCGAGGAAGGACTCTGGATCATTCCGCCCTTTGAGCCTGAGCCGGCGGAACCAGCGGGCGGGACGGAGCGCCCGGAGGAGCCGGGTGAGGGCAAGCCGGGGGGCGGGGAAACCAAGCCCGGTGGTGGCGGCGAGACCGGGGAGACCAAGCCCAAGCAGGTTCGGCGCGTCACGATCAAGGGCAGCGTCCCGGCGGAGAGTTGGGGCGATGTTTTCCGCTGCTTCGTCGGCCCCGCCGCGCGGATGGGCCTCAAGCGCCTGCGGTTGGGCATTGACTTCTGCCTTGAGACGCCTGACGGTCAGCCTTTGGCCGAGGACGACCCCAAGCTCAAGGCGATTCGGGAGTCCGTGAGACAACTGGGCCTGGAGGCCACCGAAGAACCGTAACCATTCCACCCGTGGTCCGGGAGTGTGCCGATGGCCCGACGCTACGGCGACGACCTCAAGAAGCGGGTGCGGCTGGCGCACGAGAAGATGGTGGCCCGGCATCCGAACGTGCCGCCGCTGGGCGACCACTGGGTCGCCGACCCTGGGTTGCGGTCCGGGCTGCTGAATGGCCGGCTCTGGTCCAAGGCTGAGATTCCGGAGTGTTCCCTCTTGCTCCGTAGGCGGTCCGCGTTGTGACACAGAAGGCGACTGGAACACACATTGTTGTTGTGGGGCTGTGACGCGCCCTTCGGCGAGATCGGCGCTAGGAGACCGCGATGGCGGCAGACGAGCACACAACGGAACCCGACCTCCAGGCGCTCTACGAATCTGAGAACCCCGACGACCTCTTTGAGTTCCAAGAGCGCCACATGGCGCCGCTCTTTGGGTTCTCGGCAGATACAATCAGGCTGGTGGATGAGATTCCCGAGATTGCCCACTCCGGCCTGAATGTCTTGGTGGTCGGGGATACAGGAACGGGCAAGGAACTGGTTGTTCGGAAGCTGGCGGAGGCGGCGCGCATCCCAGACGGGAAGCTGGTCTCCGTGAACTGCGCTGCCATTCCGAGGAACCTGGTTGAGTCGGAACTCTTTGGGTATGTCGCCGGGGCGTTCACGGGCGCCAACGCGGACAAGAGAGGCTACTTCGACGAAGCGAACGGGGGCGCCATCTTCCTTGACGAGATCGGGGAGTTGCCGCGGCACACCCAGGCCAAGCTGCTGAGGGTGATCCAGGAACAGGAGTTCTTCCGAGTTGGTGGGACGAAGCCAGTCCGTGTGCGGGTGCGCCTCTTTGCGGCGACGAGTAAGCTCGACAGGTTGAGAGAGGACATCCAGTGGCGGTTCCCGCGAACCGTGCGGTTGTTGCCGCTTGCGGAGCGCCTCTCGGACATGTTCGCCATTCTCCACGGCTTTCTCAGGAGGAAGCTCCCTGGGAATGAGGCGGAGTGGAGTTTCCGCCCACATGAGCTACTGGCGCTTCTGTACTCGGATTGGCCGGGGAATGTGAGGGAACTCCTCAATGTGGCGGAGCGCGCCGTGGCACAATGGGAGTTTTCTGGGCGCCCTTCACGCTGGGTTTCTCTCTGGTCTGCATTGATGTCGAGCCGAGGCCCAGTTTCTATGCACATCGCCAGGGAGATATGGCAAGCGGTCCGCAAGGCGGTCTGGCAGATGCCGGGGGGAAGGAAGGTCCTGCCCCGCCACCAAGGGTGGCAAGGGCCGGCCATGACCCTCCGGGAAGTAGTGAACCTATTCGGCTTCGCCGGGAAACACGCCCTTGACGAGGCAACGGACGGAGAACCTTCCGATGCCCCCTTGATCGAGAGGTTCGACGATTGCGTGGCGCACTTCATAGACTACTTCGGGCTGCCAAGATCGATCCCCCGTGGCCGCCGCGTGGCGTCAGGTAGCGCCAAGGGGTTGCAGTGGTTTGAGTTCGGCGGCACGGATTCGGAACCCCGCGCTCACGGCATGGGCACAGGCAAGGAGGCGGAGGAGGTACGGCAGGATGCCCAGTTGACCGATGCAACGTTTGCTGAGGTCGAGAAGCGGTACTTTCAGGAATTGAGGGGGAGATACCCTACGTTGACGTTGGCCGCGCGTGCTGCCGGCAAGTCGGCCTCGACAATCTCTGAGAAGCTGAAGAAGCTCGGCATTCCGGGATACCGAGGGCGACCTGGTCGCTTCGTTTCGGAGAACTCCAATGGGTGAGAGAGAGCCCCGCACTGACATAGGGACCGCGGGGAATCTTGACGACAACCCCTTCCGGATCACAGAGCCAGCGGAGTTGTTCGCTTACCAACGACGGCAGGCCAGAGCGACTGGCATCCACGGGCTGTCGGCATTCAGTTGCGCCTTGCGGAACCGGGTTGTCCCGGAGGTGGCGGCATCTGGCCTGCATGTGCTTGTTACGGGCGAGACGGGGACAGGCAAGGAGATGGTCGTTCGGGCCATCGCAAAGGCTGCGGGTCTTGGCGAGGATGGCGGTACAGGGAGACTTGTCTGTGTGAACTGCGCCGCCCTCGCCCCGACACTCATTGAGCGAGAGCTGTTCGGCAACGTCGCCGGGGCCTTTACCGACGCGCGGAAAGCACAGACGGGGTTCCTACACGAAGCTGACGGCGGGGCGATCTTCCTCGATGAGGTCGGCGTTCTGCCAGAGCATATCCAGGCCAAACTACTTCGCGTGATGGAGGAGAACGAGTTCTACCCCGTAGGCAGTAGCAAACCTGTCCGCTTGACAACCCGCTTCTTGGCTGCCAACTCAGAGGGGGGCAAGGTCCGTGACGATCTGCGGTGGCGCTTCCCGGAGCGAATCCATGTACCCGCGCTGAGGGACAGGTTCTCGGATGTGCTCACGATACTCCAAGGACTCCTTGACGAGGAGTTGGAGAAACGCCGCATGAGCGGGGAGGGGCAGCGCCTTGATGGTTTGCAGTGGGTGTGGCTGCCTGAGACCCTTGTCTACATGATCGCGTCGCATTGGCGAGGGAACGTCCGCGAACTAAGGAATGCCGCTCAGCGCGCAATCGCCCGATTGGGGGAGTCTCCGAGAGGACCCGTCCTGCGCTACTCCCCGTTCGAGCAGGGCGGCGTCTCTGTCCTGGAGGGTGTGGATAGCAGTGTGGATGACTTCTGGGATGCCCTTGTCACATGGTATTCGGCGACCCCCGCGCGAACCAGGAGATTGGACGGTGCCCGGCTTGTGCGTATGGGCCAGATGATGCTGCTCAGGGATGCTTTGAAGGTAGTGGAGGAGATCGGGTTTGCAGAGGCGGCATCTCGACACCCGGGCTTGCGTGTTGATGAACACATGCTGACCCTGCCGGAGAGCATAGAGTTTCTGAGGGGTGTCCTGGAGAACAGATTGAGAGACCACGCGCAACGGTATGGCGGCAGACCCAGGGAGTTCCCGCACTTCGGCATCCCGGGGTTCGACCAGCGGAACCTCCTGGTTCGCCTTCACGTTCTGGACGCTCGGTTGGCAGAGCTTCTTGAGCCGCCGCCGCTCCGTCCACGAGTCCCATCAGTCGAGCTACGGCGAGAGGCCCGTCGTGGCAAGGGGCGGCGCGGTGCCCCTGACATTGCGGGTATGACGTTCGCAAGAGTCGAAAGGGAGTACTTTGAGCGGCTTCGGGAGAAGTGGCCGACGCTTGGGGCCGCTGCCGAGGCATCAGGGATCAAGCCCTCAACACTTTCCGGCATTCTGCCGCTTCGGGGTTCTTTGTGGGTAGCCCCCAGGGGTTGTGGTTGTCGGTCGGCGCGAGCAGCTGGCGATCCAGCGCCGGCACAGGTGTATTTCGGCGTAAGTCCTTGCCATGCCTATGCTGA
>VGYV01000122.1 GCA_016872855.1 Planctomycetota bacterium | reverse complement strand
CTTGCCGTCAGCCGCCACCTCCACGATCTTGTTCCCGCTGCCGGCGATCAGGCGCCCGTCAGGCGTGAAGGCGACCCCGGACGCGGCTTCGATCTTCCAGGCGTCGAGCTGTCGCCCTGTCTTCGCGTCAGCGACGAAGAGGGTGTTCTGGGCGGGCGCGGTGAGGTAGAGCCGGCCGTCCCGCACCGCAATGTCGGTGACGATGCGGCCCCCCTTCAGGTACTCGCCGAACATCGGCTGGCTCGTCGTCTCCCGCGCGTAGAGCCGCTTGGCGCCCGTCGCCGCGTCCACCCGCCAGAGCATCGGGCGGTTGAGCGTGCCGCTGTAGTTCGACTGCCCCTCGGGCGCGTCCATCGCGGAGGCGGCGACCAGGTAGATCGACGTGCCATCCGACGCCAACGCGGTCTGGCTGGCCTTCATCCACCAGTCGAGGTGCTGCTTCCAGCGGACCGCGCCGTCTTGGCTCATGCGGATCAGGCCGCCATCGCCCTCCTCGACGGCCCAGAGGACCGCGATGTCGCTGTCCGGGTCGCTCGTGATGGGGCAAACGTCCATCACGTCGCCCCACACGCCGCCCCAACTGCCCTTGCCGTCGGCCGTGCGATAGGGCGGGTCGCCGCTCTGGCCGATGCTCGTGACGTAGCGGAGGCTCAACTTGGGGGCGAGGATGGCGTGGTAGCGGTAGGTGCCTGGCCTGGCGTAGCCGCCATATTGGTCGCGGCCGTCCCAGGTTGCCGGCGCATCGGAGGGCTGGGCGCAGACAAGCTGACGCACGGTCTCGTCGTTCTCGTCGTAGACGTTTAGAGAGAGGCGGCCCGCGGCGGGCGGCTTGACGGGGATAGCCGCGGCCACGATGGGTGAGCGGTCCTCGCGCGGCAGTGGGCGAATGTCGGGCCGCCAAAGGCTGGAGGTGGCCACGAGGACACGGCCGTTCCCGCCATCGGCGATGTAGACGGCGTCGAGGTCCGCGGCGATGGCGTTGGGCCGGCGCAGGCGGTCCAACGCAGAGCCGGCCTCGCCCATCATACCCAGCCGGGCCAGCGGCTGCCCCGTCTTCGCGTCGAGCTGGTCCACCACGTTGCCCGCAGTATCGCAGACGTGGACGAACTGCGGCGTGGCCGCCAACCGCCGGATACCCGTGTAAGCCGCGGGGCAGGTCCACTCCGCTTTCGCGCCGTCCAATGAGAGGCGCTGGACCTGCGTGGCCGAGGCCGCGAAGACAGCATCGAGGCCCGCCGCGAGGCCAACCACGCCGGGCAGGTCGGTCCTCCAGGCCGCCATCGGCGCCGTCTTGTCCATCAGCGGGCGCCGCCAGATGACGCCGGACTTGGGATCGGCGAGCAGGAGGACCTTGCCCAGCAACGCCGCCTGGCCGACCTCTTTCACCTCGGGCAGGTGCAGGTCGAACTGGAGATGGGCCGGCCCCTTGAACAGGACGCCTGCGCCCTTGGCATCGCGGTAGACGGCGACAATGCCCTCGGGAGCAGGGACGAGCGTCAGAGCCATCTTGCCGTAGATCGGGTCTCTGACGTCGAGCATCTGACCGATGGGCTGGGCCTTGGGGATCATGATGAGGTGCTGCACGTCGTTGTTGCCCGCCGAGGTGAAGGCGATGCCGAGGAGGGCGGCATCGGCGCTGGCCATGTCCTCCAGATAGAGCGCACCGATTCGGCGGACGAATTCGAAGCTCGACCCGTTCCAGCGCGTCTCGACCGCGCCACATCGGGCAGCGAAGAAGTAGCGGTCCTTGTCCCGCACGATCTGCGCGGGCATGCGAATCTCCGGCGCGCCCGAGCCGCAGTCGCCCGGCGATGGCTTCGTGCCGGTGATGTCCGTGCGGCGCAACGCTCCGCCATAGCCGAAGTGGTAGCGGAAGCCGTCGAGAACCTGGCCGTCAATCCATTCGCCCGCACGTTCTCCCTTCGCATCGTAGCGTCCCTTCCAGTCCACGCCCCCCGCGTGGTGGACACCGATGGTGCCGTCCGGCTCGGCCTGGATGATGTGGCGCCATGGCCGCATGGCCCCCTTCGGCTCGTCGAGCGTGAAGAGCGTCGTCGCCCGGCCAGTTGCGGGCTCGACGGCAACCACGGTGTACTTCAGCTTGTCCGCCTCGGATTGGCCTATGACCAGTCTGCCGCTCGGGTCAAGCGTTTGCGAGATTGCCCATGCCCCGGTGCCGGCAACGAGGCGTTCCATGGCCAGGTTCCCAGCCGACTCGCCCGCGGTGTTGATGCGGTAGAGCGCGCTCCGCGTCTGGCCGGGGTCGCTCGCGACGAAGAAGACAAAATCGCCCGCCTTCGCCATCAGCGACCGTGCGGCCAGCCCATCCGCTTGCGGGAGCGGGAGGACGGCCAGGCAGTGGCCGTCCGGGTCAATCGCGCATTCTCATTCTCGGCCCGCGAATTGTGCGCAAGGGTATCGGCGCTGGATCCAGGACGTGGTCGTGCCCCGCGACGGCGGCCCGGACTCTTCGCGCCTGTCGTCGTGCCGCATTGGTCTGGGCGCCTGGTTGGTGTGGCCATCGTGCGCGAGCTTGACTCGCCGTGACGTTCCGCTTACGATGCGGCAACCGCGATTTCACGCTCTACCGCTGGGGTGATCTAGGCAACAAGCTCCGCTGAAGGACTCCCGGCGACCCAGCTCGGCACCGCTTCGACAAGCCAATCCGGCTAATGCCCTCGAGAGGCCGGGAACCGCAGTTGCAGAGGGAACAGGCTGATGATCCTGCGTGGTTGGAGAACGGCCGCTTTCGTGCTCCTGGCGTGGCTGGCCTCGCCAGCGATGGCCGTCGAGCCGCCGAAGAAGGTCTACGCCCACTACATGGGCTGCTGGCCGGCGGGAAGCGGAGCGCTCGCGTGGGCACGGCACAAGGACCTGCCGAACTGGTTTGAGATGTACTGGTTCGGCAAGTGGGGAGATATGCGCACCGCCACCGTCGCCGACCCCAAGGCCGACCCCCACCGCACCGGCAAGACCAACCTGAAGCACTACCTCGACCAGACCGACCCCACGCTGCCACCGTTGACCGAGCGGAAGGCTGTGGAGTGAAGCCCGAGGCGGGCGCGAAGCGAACGCGCTACTGCCGGGACCAACTGGCCGATGACGCTGGCCTACGAAACTCGCCATCGGCGCTCAACTGGCGGAAAGTAGAGAATTGAGGTTTGACCTCGCGCCTCGCGCCTACGCGCCCTATTTCCAAATCGCGCTTGACAAGGTGGGGGGTGCACTATACAATCCCGATGTGCCGTATTGCCGCCTCAATAGGGCGCCATTGGCTGGAGAATGCGACCGTTTTTCCCGGTTAGGAGTGATCCGATGTCCGATCCTCTGATCGAGGCCGAACCGGCTCAGCCGGGCTCGCCGAATGTCGAGGTCTATAGCTGGACTTCCGGCTCGGCCCAAACCGGCCCATTCACTGAGGAGACCCTGAAGCACCTCATAGACAAGATCCTGCAGCCACAGATAACGACATTCGAGAACGATGTGACGGTGAAGGCTGTCTATGAAGATGCCGCTTCGGGGTTCTTTGTGGGTAGCCCCCAGGGGTTGTGGTTGTCGGTCGGCGCGAGCAGCTGGCGATCCAGCGCCGGCACAGGTGTATTTCGGCGTAAGTCCTTGCCATGCCTATGCTGAGGGAGGTAGAAGGGTTCCTCGGCTTGGCGCCCCCCTTGTGGGCACCCACAAGAAAGCCCGGAGAGCCATGAAGATTACTTGAGCACAACCAAAGAACAGAAGATGGATCTTACTGCATTTGTGAAGGCCAGCTACTACAGCGGCAAGTACAAGGATGTCCGGGCGTCGTGGGCGCGGGTCACAGGCATGATCGAGACCGAGGACATAACCCGCTACTTCAACTCGAGACTGACAAGGGATCAATTGGACACAGCTCGCGCCGTTATTCTGAGGTACATGGAGTCCTACCAGAGCGGTTTCCGCCATAACCTCGCGGCCGTTTCGCCTACGCAAGCGGTTGTCATGCTAGAGTGGAGAACACCCCCGAATGGCGGGGAGTTGGCCTGGCGCATAAGGGGGCCGGCGGGCTACGGATGGGACTGGTCAGGGACGATTGGGGTCAACTCCGGGTGCATCATCTACCTCACGAGGCCCAAGAATGAAGAGGTCCATATTTCGATCAGTTTCGAGGATGAGAAGTCACACTTGGGAGGATGCGATAGGCTCACGATTCCTAGGATGGTTGAAATCCCTGTGTTCCTTCCGGTGGATTGTAACGTGTCATGCATCGAGGGGACCGCGGCACTCCTAGAGGGGAGTAGGCGCTTCGCAACGCACATCGCAGGCGGCTCAGCCAAGGTCAGGATAACTCCTGTATGGCCGGGCAATGCCGAGTACTACGTGGTCCTGGGTCAAGCAGCCGTTACCTGGTACCAGGTCGACACGAGCAAGAACCGTCACAGCGAACCTGGGGACGAAGGTTGGCTGAGAGTAGTAGAAGGTGACAAGGAGACCGTGCGTTTGCCTTGGGCAAAGGGGGATCAGATATACAGCCATTGGCTCACCTCTGGGACGCAGCGCTTTCCCGAGGGTTCCTCGGCTTTCACGAAGAAGCCATTTGTTGAGGCATATCTCTACGATGGCTGGGATGATACGTCAACAACGCTGACTATCGAGGGGGGGGTTCGTTTCTACCGAAAGGCCGGGGCATGTTTTGCGCCAAGCAAGGCATGGGATTTGCCCCCACAGGAGTCCCGGTATCGCGACTAGGGAATAGCAGCTCCTGGCACTCTCACGCACTGACGAGGCGTAAGACCCCTCCACGCAGGCACTCCCGCCTCCCGACGGCATCGTAACGCGCCCGGAGAAGAAGTGCTTCCGACTGATGAGGACATCCAGAATCTCAGCGCAGCGGGCGACGCATTCAAGTATGCGGTTGTGGGTTTCTCCGCCATTGAGCTTGCTTTGGACAAACTGATCTCGTGCGCGCTGCCTGCAGCGCACCAGGTGGAACTCACCAGGCTATCCGTTGGGTTGAAGGTAGACTTGGCAATTGCCCTTGGCCTGCTGCCCCTAGAGTCCAAGGGGTTACTGTTGAAGCTCGCGGAGATCAGGAACTTGTACGCTCACCAGTTCAGGCCGGATGCCAAGCTGTGCTCTGCAGCGGAACTCAAAGGGTGCTTTGGCCCGGCGCAGCGCACCCTGGCCGGTGAACACCTGGATACAGCGACCACGTTCACAGAGACCTTGCGTGTGGCCTTTGTATCGGCCTACTACCAGTTGGTAGCACGAATCCGCTCGGTCCAGCAACGTGACGGCAAACGCAAGGAGGCAGTATTACATGCCGAGGCCCTACTTGCGGTAACGGAACGCCCGCGGCTCGATTCGGAAGGCGTCCGCAGGGAGCTAGACGACCTGAATGAGAGGGTCGAGCGGAAGAAACGGGAACTTCGCAAAGCCAGGGAGGAAGCGCGTGCGGGAGAGTCACAGAGCTAGCCCGTTGGGGGTGTCGCGTCCTCAAATGTCAATTGGGCGTAGTCCGTTCCGGACACCGTTAGGCGGCGGCCTTTGCCGCCGCTCAGTGGGCGACGGGGTCGGAGGTGTGTCGCATCTTCTAATGTCAATCACCCCGATCTGCCCCAACTTGCCATGAGCTTGCGCGGGAGCCGGCGGCCATGCGGCAGCCTGTCGGAGTGCGGCGGCTCGACGCCGCTGTCGGCTGCGTGGGCGCGAGTTGCGAGAAGACTCTGCCCCGGAAGGCGGGTGAGACCCAAAGGCCGGCCGGTGTGGTTGGGCTGGGCACCTCAGGCAGTCCACAGCGGTCTCAAGCGACCGCACTCCGACAGGCTGCCGCATGCCTTCTGAGGCCGTCCCGAAGCGATGGCGGCGTGTGTTGGCCTCCGGCTCCTCGGCTTGACCGCCGGAGCCGGGACTGGTATCTTCTCGGCATGGCAAGGCCGCTGCGGGTTGATCTGGCGAATGCCGCTTACTACGTGACCAGCCGCGGGCTGGAGGGCCGGGGATCGTGCGCGATGAGGAGGACTGCGGGAGGTGGCTCGCCCGGCTCGATGCGGTGGCGAGGCGCCGCCGCTGGCGGGTGGTGGCCTTCGTGGTGATGCCGAGCCACTATCATCTGCTCGTGGAGACGCCGGGGGGCGATCTGTCGGCGGGGATGCACGATCTGAATGCGGGCTATGCGATGGCGTTCAACTGGCGCCACGGGCGGCACGGGCCGCTGTTCGCCGGGCGGTTCAAGGCGATTCTGGTCGAGCCGGGCTATCGCTACTGGGAGATCAGCCGCCACATTCATCTGAATCCCGTGCGGCTGGGGCATGCGAAGCGTCCGCAGGACTGGCCGTTCGGGAGCTGTCAGGCGTATGTGGACGGGACGGTTCTCGCCCCGGCCTGGCTGGTGTGGCGGCCAAGGGTAAGGACGGCAACACGTGCGGCGTGGGGTCGCTCGTCGAAGTCTACAAATCGGGCCGCCTCGGCCACCGCACCGCCTACATCGGCATGCAGCACGTCACTGCGGAGAACGACAGCCACATGCCTCTCGCGCCGCACTTTGGCCTGGGGCAGGAACCCGCGGCGGACCTCCGAGTGACCTTGCCCACCGGCGAGGTGCTGGAGACTAAGGGGGTCAAGGCCAGGACCCGGTTGCTTGCCGACTTCATTGCCCGGAAGATTGCGGCACCGAGCAGCCCTGCTGCTTCCGCAGTCGGGGACTTCTTCCGTGGTGGCTGAGCTGGTTGCCTCCCCGACGACGCCTCGACATTCTTGCAGGAAGCATTCGGATGGGCTGGGTGATTGTACGATTCGGTTGCGGAGCGGCTCCGGAAGTGATAGGCTGAGCCTGCTCTCGCTGCACGTCGTGGGCATCCCGTTCAAGAGCCAGTCGGAGTGGCTCAAACCGAAGACCACGTATCACGGCCGCGTGAAGTCCCGCGATGCCTCGGGTAACCTTGCCGCGTCGGACGACGTGACCTTCACGACTCCGTAGAGGGCTGGCGTGTGCGAAGCCCATCCTGTGGAATGAGCGACACGATGCATGGTCTCACCCATCGGCTTTCTGCCGCGTTGGCGGTAGCATGCTTGCTGCTCGGGGATTTGTCGGCCCATGCGCTCGCTTTGCGGCGTGACGAGCGCCTCGCGCTCCAGTCGCCAGGGAGCGTGCCCCTGCGCACGGGGCTGACCGAGGGCCTCAGCGCGACGAGCGTCGGCCGCTTCGGCTGGTCGCCGCTCGACAACCCGCAGATCGAGTGCGAGGACCTGCTGGTTGAGCGTGTGGTGCCGGGGGCGATTCAGCGCACTGTGGCCGGCCGCAAGTGGGAGCTGGCCTTCACCACGTCGCCGAGCGCCGACGCTGTGACGCGGCTCTCCCTCGAAGGCTCAGCAGCGTTCCGAACCGACCCGGCCGATGTCGGGCTGCGGGAGGGCTGGCAGAAGCGGGATTTCGACGACCGGGCATGGGACTCCATCCCCGTACCTGGTGAGTGGGAGAAGGCGGCGGTCTCGACCGCTGGCGGCGGGATGGAGTACCCATTCGCCGGCTACGATGGCGTCGCTTGGTACCGCTTCCGGGTGCAGGTGCCCGCCGCCTGGGAGGGCAAGGGGGTGACGCTCCAGCTTGGCGTCGTGGATGATCTGGACACGACCTTCTTCAACGGGGAGCAGGTTGGGGCAACGGGCGACGATACGCCGCGCTACTGGACGGTCCGCCGGCAGTACGTGATCCCCGCGCGGCTGGTGCGCTTCGGGTCCGAGAACGTCATCGCCGTGCGGGTGGTGGACCTCCGAGGCGGCGGCGGGATCATGCAAGGCCCCGTCCGTCTGGTGAGCGGCGAGGTCGCAGGCGCGCAAGCACAGCCGGTCCAACACCGTGTACTCGGCCTGAACTGGGTCTCCAAGGAGATCGAGGTGCGCGACGGGGACAGCTCGTACAAGCTCCTCTACAACTGTGTGTCCCCTGGCGTCGTCATCGAGTCGCAGGACGCGGTGCTGGATCTGCGCTGTACGAGCCCCTTCGACCGTATCGCCCTCAGCCTGGAGAAGTTCGTAGTGCGGGCTTCAGCCCGTTCGCCCGGATACGGCCCGAAGGCCGCACTACGAACCGGGAGCGTGGTCTACGACGCCGAGCGCGATGGAAGGCTATCGGAGAACTGGCTTCTGCTCTTGTCCGGGACAGCCGAGGTGGACGTGCCGGTGCTCCTTGTTCTCCAGCGTCGGCCTCAACGCGTCGAGATGATGGGCGGACGGGTCAGGCTGGTGTGGCCCGGCGCGATGGGTTGCGTCGTCGTGGCCCAGCCCTATGGAGCCAAGGCGCTCCCTGGCCGCGAGACGCGAGCCTGGGGAACGCTGCCCGAGGAGACGCTGAGCCGCTGCCGCTTCTGGTCGCAAGCGTTGCTGAAGTTCCCCACCGCGTGTAAGGAGGAGTTCTGGATTGACGACGCTGCGGAGCGGGTCGGCATCGTGGAGACCTTCGGCTATCGCCACCTGCGTGACGAGTGGGGCACGCAGGCCGTGGAGATCGCCCCCGTGCCGCCTCTGGCCAGCCTGGCTCGAGACGTGGGCTACCCCGTGGAGTTCCGCTGCTCGCTATCGAGCCTGGGCTACCCGACGAAGTACGGCTCGCTTCAGGCCGTCGTGGGCAGCAACCGGGCCGAGTACACCCTCCCCTTCGCGGGGGCGGAGAACCGCACGCTGCTGCGCGTGGTCGGCGAGGACCGCTTCACGCCGATTGTCCGCGCCCAGATGCTGCACTGCCTGAACATGGCGGACCGCATGCCGCCGAAGGGCGACAAGTTCATGCTCGGCGACGGCGCGGTGGCGAACCTCTTCGGCGTGGACGACGGCGGCTTCGAGGTGATGTTCCTGTTGCCCGAGGCCATGCGGCGGCGCATCCGCGACATGCAAGCGGCCCGCGCCCCATTCCTCGGGCGGACCGAGTTCGCCTGGACCAGGATCGAGGAGCCGACGACCCGCCGCTGGTACTGGTGCCCCGGCAAGCCCGAGGACCAAGGCGGGCGCGGGCTGATCCGCGGCGACCAGGATTGCTTCGTCGGCGTCTACCTCGAATGCCTCTACAAGTACGCCCTCCACACGGGCGACTGGGCGCTCGTCCGCCGCATCTGGCCGGTCGCCCAGGAGGTCTACTCCTACCTCACGCTGGTGAACGACTGGGCGTACATGGCCAGCGCGTGCCGCGACTGGTGCGCGGGCGGGGCGTTCTACGACATGGCCGGCCTCACCTGGGTCGGCGCCCTGGACAACGCGAAGATGGCGCGCGTGCTCGGCGACGAGGCGGTGCGGAGGAACGCCCTTTATGTCCAGGCGAAAGCGGCGCTCCCCATCTTGATCCGCTTCCAGGCGCGCCCCTACATCGCGCGCTACTACGACCTCGACGAGAGCGATGTGATCTCCGGCTTCGGCGAGATCGAGCCGAAAGGCGTCCTTCCCGCCTACTGCGGCCAGACTGCCCTGAGCATCCGGGGCTTCACCGACAACACGATCTCCGGCGAAGTCTTCCATCCCGAGATGTACGATCTCTATCGCCAGTACGTCGCCGAGGGCGTCCGCGAGCACTTTGCCCGGGCGACCCGCTTCAACCCCGACTGGACGCACACGCTCTTCGCCTACTGGGGCCAGCATCCGTACGGCCGACTCATCATGGGCGAATCGCACGCCCGCATGGAAGGACATCTTCGCTCGCTCTACGAGTTCCGCCCCACTGGCGGCATTACGAGCGGCCAGGCGGCCACGCCCTACGACTTCGGCGAGCTGGCCGCCCAATCGTGCCCGATGACGCTGGGGAGCTGGGCGCCCGCCCGGCTTCTGGCGGCCGACTACTTCCCCTCGCTTCGCCTGGCCCGCCTGCGAGTGGATGCGACCGAGGTGAAGGAGTTCCTGTTTGGGGCCGCGTGCCGCAACATTCCTCGGGCCGTGCTCTGGGACGGACGGGCCGCGCGGTTCCAGATGAAGAACGGTAAGCTGAGCGCCGCGTTGGCCGGCGGGAGGAGCGGCGAACTGCTCATCTGTTTCGGGCCCTCGCGGGGGCCGGCCCCAGAGGTCCGGGAGGAGCCATTCCCTCCCAGTGTGCTGTTGAACGGGGGCTTCGAGGAGTTCCCGCAGTTCTCCTCCGCTTGGTACAGCAGAGTCATCCCGGCCCGCGAGCCGAAGCACCCGAAGGAGCGCGCGTTGCCGACGAGCCAGATGTGCCAACCTCAGACCGAGGTCGTGCGCTCCGGCAAGCGCGCGGTCCGCCTGCGCACCGCAGGCGAAGGCGACATGGCTTCCATCACCCAATACGTCCACGTCGAGGCCGGGCGGCCATACCGTGTGACCTACCATTACCTCGTTTCCGAGACGCTCAGCGGCAGAGTCGGTTTCATCGTCCAGGAAGTCGGCATCCCCAAGGAGCGATACCACGAAGTCACTCTGAAGCCGGGCGACGGCCCGACGCGCGGCTGGCTGGCCTGCTCGATCGAGGTGCAAGCGCCTGAGCCCGGCAACCGGCTCATGATCGCCTATGTCCCAGTCACGGGCGGACCGGCAACCGTCTACGTGGATGACGTGGAGTTCGAGTACCTGGACCACCAACCGGGGAGACAGCCATGAGAGCGTGCGTTCCTTACCTGCTGTTGATGGCCGCTTCGAGCCTCATGCCGAAGGCGACGTGCTCTGAGTCGAGCGAGAGGGTTCCTCCCGCCGTGACGAAGCAGATGGAGGAGACCCGCGCCAGGCTGATGGCCTGGCTGGAAGGTGTGGACAAGGAGGCGTTCCGCCCTGGGGTGTGTCTCGCCAAGGATGAGCTGCTGGTCAAAGGCGGGGCGAAGCTGGCGGGCAAGATCCTCGATTACGGCCCCTATGTCTGTCTCATTGACGCCACGCGCCGCCAAGTCCTCCCCCGCGACCGGATCGCGAAGATGACCCACTCCTGGGGCGACGCCGCGCCGAAGAAGCCGGCCATCCCCGACCTGGACGTGACGTACATCGAACGGCTACCGCGCTATCGGGGCAACCATGGAAATGTCGGTTACGACCCGAAGGAAAAGGGCGTCTACCTCATCAAGCCGAACACCGACCCGCTCTGGCCGCCGAAGGGCACTCGGGCCAGCTTCAAGGGCCACGTGGTGAACAAAGGCCCCGTCGTGAGCAAGCCGTTCCGCTACGAATGGCTCATGGACGGCAAGCGCCTGGACCGAGGCCAGCACGCGGCGCTCAAGCCAGGCGAGGAGGCCGTCCTCGACTTCTCCTGGCGCTGGCAGGACGGCCCCCACGAGGTGACTCTGAAGCTGATCCCCGATGGCCCGGACTTCTCGGCCTGGAACAACAGCCACACCGACCGCACCGACTCCCTCGGCTTCCTCTTCATCCTCAGCCAGAGCACCCGCGACGGCTTCGACAACGCGCCCAACATGGTCGAGTCCTTCTCCTGCGAGGACTGGGTGCAGTACCACTTCCAGGTGATGAACTTCCTCTTCGCGGCCTCCATCCACCCTGGCTCGCCCCAGGGCTGCCTCGAGCGCGTTCGCGTGGACTGGATGGTGACCTATCCCGACACCGAGTTCCGGGAGAAAGTCGAGAAGACCGGGGCTGATGCCCAGGGCTACATGCTCCACGAGGGCAAGTGGAGCCTCAGCCCGTGGGACAAGTACGACTGGCGCGCGAATAACGTGGATTGGGGCCTTATTCACGAACTCGGCCACCAGCTCGGCATCATTGACTACTACACCCTCGACTTCTGGCGCTACGCGGTCTTCGCCCGCGACAAGAACGGTGACCTCCTCGACGTCGGCCATTCCTACCCTCAGATGGGGATGATGCGCAGCCACGGCCCGCACCCCTTCGAGGAAGCCACCGCCATCGCCATGAACTGGGAACGGGGCAGGCACCGCGGCTACTATGGCGACTACCTCTTCAGGCTGCCCAAGGAGTGCGGCATCCGAATCCTCGACTGGGGCGGCAAGCCCATCCCGGACGCCGAGGTGAGGATCTTCCGCCGTGCGGCGGGCGTCCACACGCAGGACGCCGGGCAGATCAGGATCCCGGAGAAGCCCGTCTTCGAGGGGAAGACCGACGCCAACGGGGTCTACATGCTGCCGAACGAGAAACCGCCCTTCGAGTTCACGACCGGCAACGGCTTCACCCGCGGCCCCAGCCCATTCGGCGATGCGCTTGTGATCTGCGACACGGGCCTGATGCTGATCGAGGTCTGGAAGGGCGACCGCCGCGATGCACAGTTCACCGACGTCACTCAGTTCCAGATCGGCCGCGGGCGCGGCCACGAGGCCAGGTTCGTGAAGGACATCCCGACCATCCTCCCCGGCGAGACCGACCCGGTGAAGCCGCCGAAGGTCCTCGGCATCGAGACCGATGGCTGGTGCGATCGTCTCAAGGTCCGCTGGGACAATGTGCCGGGGAACACGGCGACGAAGTTCCGCATCTACGCCTTCCGCGATGGCCTTCCCTTCACCAGGATGCACATGAACGAAGTAGCGACGGTCAACGCCCAGGGGCCATTCGCCCTCTCTGTCCTCCATCTGGGCGGCTGGGTGGCGATGACAGGGGTTGATGAGGACGGGAATGAGTCGGGGTGCGCTGTGCCGCAGTTTGTCGGACGGCGCTTCTTTGGGAAACTGGCCGCGGATAGCAAGAACACCCTCTACAACGCGACGGAGGGTGGCCTACAGCGAATCGAGCCCAATGGCGCAGTGCGTCTGGTCCCCACCCGGTGTGGGCGAGGCTTCTGGCCGGCGGTCGCCCTCGGGGTCGGGCCGAAGGATGAGCTCTTCCTGCTGTCCCGCGAGCAGGGCGCCGTCGCCATCATGGGCCAGGACAGCCGCGAGCTCCTCCGCTTCGGGGAGAAAGGCAGCGGCGACGGGCAGTTCAGCGTGCCGAGCGACCTTGACCTCGACCGGGCCGGGAACGTCTACGTGGCGGACACCGAGAACAACCGCGTCGCTGTCTTTGCGCCGGGCGGCAAGTTCATCCGCAACCTCGCGGCGGGCAAGCTCGAGAAGCCCGTCGGGGTGGCGGTGGACGGCAACGGGAACGTCTACGTCGTCGAGGCCAAGAAGCCCGGCGTGAAGAAACTCGCCAGGGAGGGCGACGGCCACCGCGATCCCACACCATTCGTCCAGACGAAGGCTCAGCCGACCGACCTTGCGACCGACGGCGAGGGCCGCCTGTACGTCTGCCAGAGTGCGGACCCCGGCCTCGTCGTCGTGGATACCGACGGCAAGGCCGTCGCCACACTCGACAAGTGGGGCGAGGCCAGCACGCGGGAGTTCTCCGGCTTGGCGGTGGACCGGGCGGGGTGCCTCGCCTGCGCCCTGGGCAATCGAGGAGGAATTGTCCGAATCCCCATCTCCGAGATCGTCAGAAGGAAGTGAAACATGGGACGAAACCGAGCCCTCCCGATGTCTTTGGCCGTGGCCTTGGCTTGCGTGTTCGCCCAAGGCGGGGAAGCAGCGAAGATTCCCGTCGGGCTCGAGGTGCTGAGCAGCCTCGAGCTGCTGCCGCTCCTCAAGGAGGGCATCGTGTGCAGGCAGCAATCGAGCCACGACCGCACGGGCGGAGAACTCGCGCTTGGGTGGGCCGTTGACCTCAAAAAGGGGCGCGTCCCCGAGAACGCTGCCTACCTGCACGTCCAGTGGCGCAACCACATGACGCGGGCGGGCGAGTATGTGCCGCTCCTGGAGGCCACGGGCCGTGGCCACTACGTCGGCACCGGCCTCAGCATGCAGAGCCCTCATTGGCTCACCTACCTCGAGGGCGACGAGCAGTTCTACGTGGATGGCGAGGAGCGGCCCAGCATCCACGGCACAGGCACGGAGGACTACTTCAACTGCGGCTGGTACTACAAGGATGGCCCCGTCTCCAGGCCCTTTCACGGCCTGACGGCCATGCCCGATTACCAGAGCCGCACGAGCCAGTACCGCATGCACGTGCCCGACTGTGTGCCGTTCACCAAGAGCCTGAAAGTGCAGATCGAGCACGGCGAGGCGAACGACCGGCCCTACACGAACTACGCTATCGTGGCCTACTGGTATCAGGACTCCACGTCGCACGAGGTCCGCTGGAAGCTCCCGCCCGCCAAGGACCTTCGCTTCCCGGGCCTGCTCGCCAATAATCCCGGGATGGGCACCTTCCGCGCCGAGGAGAAGTGGACTGCATTCGTGGACCTGGTGCCTAAATAACTCGCCACGATTCTGAATCAAAGGCTCAGGAAGGAACGTGTGCCGGAATTGCGCAGGCCTGTGGGCGGGGCGTCTCTGCCCCGCGCAGGGTGTCGCGGGGCGCAGAGGCCCCGCCCACATTGATTCAGAATCGTGGCGAGTTATTTAGCATGGACGTGGAGGCCGGCTTGCACGCCGGCGGAGGCAAGGAGGTTACCTGGATAAAGCTCGCGACCAAGGAGTTCCTCTGGCTTCATCCGAAGCTGACCCCCAACGCCCAGTGCGTGGCCTACGTCCACAGTTACGTCAGAAGCCCCAACGACAGGAAAGTAACTGCCTTCGTGGGCCTGGACGACGCCGGCAAGCTATTCATCAACGGCGAGCTAGTCTGGGCCGTGCCCGGGGTTCACCATCTCAAGGTGGACGAGCACGCCGTGCCCATCCGGCTCAAGGCCGGCTGGAACGAGGTGCTCATCAAGGTCGGGCAGGGCGAGGGCTACTGGGGCGTCGCCTTCCGGCTCCAGGATCCCAAGCTCGAACTGACCTACTCCACAACTCGAGGAGCCGCCGATGAGAAGAAGTAGCACCGCGGCCACGCCGGCCGTTGGCCGCAGTGGACTTCTTCATGCTCGCCGACTACTATAGGCATTCGAGACGCGGACGTAGCGCCTGCCGCCCACCCGATAACCCCAGGAGCGATGCGATGCAATCTCGCCAACGGGCAACCGCTCGGTTCACGGTGATAGCCCTGGTCCCCCTGCTCACGTCGGGACTGGCGGGTCTCCGTGCCGCGGATCAGGAACCGGTAGACCCCGGCTACCAGCACGCCCCGCCAGACGCCTACGAACGATGGAGTGACCTGAAATACGGCCTTCGGGTCCACTGGGGCCCCTACAGCTTGCTGGGCGTCGAGGCATTATGGCCGGTCCGCACTATGCCCAACGCCAGGAAACAGGAGTATTACGAACTCTACAAGAAGTTCAACCCGACGGAGTTCGACGCGGAGAAGTGGATGGACCTCCTCGAACGAGGCGGCCTGACCTTCTTCACCATCACCACCAAGCACCACGACGGGTTCTCGATGTTCGACACGAAGACCCGCGTTAAGCGCCGGGTCAACTACGCGGCTCCCGGCGGGCCTAGGATCGAGGATTGCGACCTCGCCTACAGCATCATGGACACGCCCTTCCGCCGCGACGTGATCAAGGAGCTGACCGACGCGGCGCACAAGCGCGGGATCGCGGTGGACCTCTACTTCTCGCACATAGACTGGTACGACGCCGACTTCCGGATGGACCCGCTCCACACGTTCCACGACAAGGCTTTCACCAAGGCATCCGACCCGGAGGCCTACGCCCGGTTCGCCCGCCGGCACCGCGAGCAGATCCGCGAGCTGCTCACCCACTACGGCAAGGTCGACATGATGTGCCTCGACATGAGCCTGCCGGCCTTCTGCTGGCCGGACGTCAAGGAGACCGTGCTGATGGCCCGCCGGCTCCAGCCCGACGCGCTGTTCCGGGACCGCGGCATCGGCGCCTACGGTGACTACACGACCCCGGAGAACTGGATCCCCGCCTCGGAGGGCCTGACCGACAAGCGGGTCCAGCGGCCCTGGATGGTCATCTACACGCTCGCGGGCCAGTTCGCCTACGAGCCGAACGGCCAGAAGTACAAGAGCGGTGAGTGGATCGTCGCGAACCTCGTTGACATTGCGGCCAAGGGCGGCAATTTCATGGTGAGCATCGGCCCGGACGCCCGGGGCATCTTCCATCCCGAGGCCGTCAAGCGCCTGGAGTACGCCGGCAACTGGCTCAAGGTCAACGGCGAGGCGATCTACAAGACGCGGCCGTGGGTGCGGTACAAAGAAGGCGACGCCATCCGCTTCACCCGCAGCAAGGACGGCCGAGCCGTCTACGCGATCAGCCTCAAGTGGCCCGGGAAGACACTGAAGCTCAAATCCATTCGCGCCCGAGAGGGCTCCGAGGTTCGAATGCTCGGCGTGAACGCGCCGCTGAAGTGGCGCAACGACGACCTCGAAGGCCTGACCATTGACCTGCCTGATGAGCTTCAGGCCGAGGAGCGAAGGCCGTGCAGGCAGGCATATGCGTTCCGCATCGAGGGCGACCTGAGAGAGGCGGTAGGGCGCAGCATCGAGCTGAGCCTCCAGACCCGCGACCCGAAGACTGGGCAACCCAGCGTCGCTAAGCAGAAGCTCGACCCGGCGAAGGTGGGCATCGTGATCGTGGACCCGTGGAACTTCCACTGGTGCATGACCGCGGCCCAGCGCTTCGGGGCGATGGCCCCACGGCTCAACCACGCGCTCGAGGCAGCGCGGAAGCTCGGTATCCAGGTATTCTGGAGCCCGACCGACGTGGCGAGCCAGTACGCCGGGTGGCCCCAGCGCGAGCGCGCCCTCGCCGTGCCCCTGCTCGACGCGCCCCGCGTCCGACGCCTCGATCTGCGCATCAACGTTGGCGTCGGGCCGTGCATGTGCGGCCCGGGAATCCCCTGCCTCGTCAACTACGGCTGGGACGGGATGAACCCGAACCTGATCATCGGCGACCGCGACCTGATCGTCTGCGGCATGCAGGAGTTGTTCTCCCTCCTTCGCCAGCGCGGCATCACACAGCTCATCTACATGGGCGGCCACACGAACATGTGCCTCATCGGCAAGCCCGACGCCCTCAAG
>VGYV01000121.1 GCA_016872855.1 Planctomycetota bacterium | reverse complement strand
CTTCGCAATGGGCGGTGGGAAACGCAAGTCCCACGCTTGACACGCCCATTGTGTGGAGAAGCCTTCTTCTTGGCAAGACCCGTCTCGAAAAACAACTCCTCAGAGAACCCCCCAATCTGGCAATGCCCATACTTGCACGCGGAACCTGACACGAAAGGAGACCTGAGATGAAGAAGCTGATGTTGATCGCAGCGATGGCCTTGATCGGCCTGCCCGCCCTGGCGGCCGACGAGGGCGCCCCCGGCCCGGGCAAGGGCCTCCGCGAGCGCATCCGCGAGAGGGTCCTCGAGAAGTTCGACAAGGACGCCGACGGCAAGCTCGGCCCCCAGGAGCGCGCCGCCGCACGCGAGGCGCTGGTTGACCGCGTCATGCAGCGCTTCGACAAGGACGGCGATGGCAAGCTCTCGCGCGAGGAGCTCACCCAGGCCCTCGGCGCCCTCCGCCAGAAGTTCCAGGAACTCCGCGAGCGCCGCGGCGGCCAAGGCCCTAGAGCCGGCCTCGGCCCCCGCGCATAGGTCCGCGGGGCTTCTCAACCTCTCCCTTGGGGAGAGGTCGCCCGCCGAAGGCGGGCGGGTGAGGGTGCCCCCGAGGGACCCGCCGCTGGGGGTCAAGCACCCTCACCCCAACCCTCTCCCCGAGGGAGAGGGGGAAAGGCTCCTTCCTGACTGAGACTGACCTCCCGCAGGTTGAGAACCTGCGGGAGGTTTCCCTATTGACGGAGGCACGCGAATGAAGCTGCCGCGTTCGTTGGTCCTCGTCGTGGCCGCCTGCCTCGCCTGTGGAGCCGCCCCGCAGGGCCTGGCCGAGGAGAAGGCAAAGGAGGAGATTGACTGGGCCCGCGCGCGGGAGCTGTACCAGAAGTTCCGCCGCGGCGAGGCCCTCACCCCTGATGAAAGCGCCTATCTGGAACGCGCGAAGGCGGCCAAGGGCCGCGAGCCCCGCCCGAAAGGCCCCATGCCCCAAGTGCCTCCCGCCAAGCCCTCCACCGGCCTCGTCCCCCTCGACCAGATGACAGCGGAGGAGAAGTACAAGGGCGAGGACGGCGGCCTCTACGGCGGCGGACGCAACACCCCGCCCGAGGAACACCTCAAGGCCGCGCTCGCCGAGGCCGCCAAGAGCCGCCCCCTCGACGCCCAGGGCAACCCCGCCCCCGACGGCAAAGTCGTCCTCCTCTCCATCGGCATGTCCAACACCACCCAGGAGTTCTCGAAGTTCAAGGACCTGGCCGACCGCGACCCCGCCAAGTCGCCCCAACTCGTGATCGTGGACGGCGCTCAGGGCGGCCAGGACGCCGCCCGCTGGAGCACGAACGACGCGCGGGCGTGGACAGTGGCCGAGGAGCGTCTGCGGGCAGCGGGCGTCACCCCCAGACAGGTGCAGGCCGTCTGGATGAAGCACGCTCGCATCGGCCCCGCCCAGTATGGTGAGTTCCCCAAGCACACTGACGAGTTGAAGGGCCACATCCTCGCTTCCCTCAACATCGCCCGCGAGCGGTACCCCAACCTGCGGCTCGCCTTCCTCGCCAGCCGCATCTACGCCGGCTACGCCGTAACCCCCCTCAACCCCGAGCCTTACGCCTACGAAAGCGCCTTCGCCGTTCGCGGCCTCATCCAGGACCAGAGCAAGGGCGACGCCAAGCTCAACTGGGACGCCGCCAAAGGCCCCGTCAGGGCGCCCCTCCTCCTCTGGGGACCCTACCTGTGGGGCGATGGCGTGACGCCCCGCAAGAGCGACGGCCTGGTGTGGCAGCAGGATGACCTCGGCCGTGACGGCACCCACCCCGCCGTCTCCGGCCGCGAGAAGGTCGGCCGCCTCCTCCTCGCCTTCCTCAAGTCCGACCCCTGCGCAAAGGCCTGGTTCCTGCGGCCGGCCAACTGACCCGCTCGGTCCCCTGCTGTGGCGATTGCCGTGGTGTGGCGATGCGCATCGCCACACCACGGCAATCGCCACACCAGGGCGCTCACTGCCCCGCTAGGAGGGTGTCGGGGGCCTCCAGGAGGTCCTTGAGGCTCTTGAGGAATCGGGCGGCGGCCACACCCTCGATGATGCGGTGGTCGCACGAAAGGGTGAGGCGCATCAGCTTGGCAATGTAGATGGCCTCGCCGCGGACGACTGGCGTGGGCAACGCGGACGCGACGCCGAGGGTGATGGCCGACGGGGGGTTGATGATCGGCTCGAAGTGCTCGACATCGTGCATCCCCAGGTTGGTGATAGTGAGGGTGGGATGGCTCCGCTCCTCGGCCGTGAGCTTGCCGCTCCGCGCCTTCTCCACGAGGGGTTTCGACCGCTCGACCAGTTCCTTCAGCGAAAGGGCCTGCGCGTCGCGTAGGACGGCCACGGTGAGCCCCTGGTCGGTGTCCACGGCGATGCCCAGGTGGACGCCGCGCCACTTGATGATCCTGCCGCGGTCGTAGCTGCGGTTGACCAGGGGATTGGCCTGGATGGCCTTGACTGCGGCCAGCATGACGAGGTGGGTGACGGTTGCCCCGCCGAAGCGCTCCTTCCACTCGTCCTTGCGGGCGAGGAGTTCGGTCACGTCGGCCCCGCGGGTCATGTAGAAGTGGGGGATGACGTGTTTGGATGCGGTGACTATGCGGGCCTGGGTCCTGAGGCGGTAGGGGGCGTCCTCCACGTCCGCCTCGTCGGGCGTGACGACGATGGGCGGCAGCTCCTCGTCGGGCGACGGGGGGACTGTGGCACGGCTGGCTTGACCAGCCGTGCCTTGAGCGCTGAGGACACGGCTGGTCAAGCCAGCCGTGCCACCCTCGATGTCGGCGGCAACGATGCGACCGCCCGGGCCGGTGCCCTTGAGGGACGCGATGTCCACGCCCTTCTGTTGGGCGAGGGCGCGAGCGTAGGGCGAGATGGCAATGCGGCCGGGCGTGCCTCGTGCCGCGTCCCGCGTGACAGGAGAGAACGAGCCCGCCTTGTCTTCTCTGGGCACGCGGGACGCGGGACGCGGGACGAGGGGCGGCGCCTCAGGCTTGGGTGCTTCGGCGGGTGGGGCCTTGGGTGTGGGGGCCGGGGCCTCGGCCTCGGTGGCGATGGTGGCGATGGCCTCGCCGCAGGGCACCTCGTCGCCGTTGGCGCGGAGGAGCTTGGTCACGACCCCGTGGGTGAAGCACTCGAGGTCGAGCGTCGCCTTGTCCGACTCGATCTCGGCGAGGGTGTCGCCCTCGCTCACCCTGTCGCCCTCCTTGACCTTCCATTCGACGATTTGGCCGGTCTTCATGCTGTCGGAGAGCTTGGGCATTGTGACTCGGTACATGAATGTCCTCCGGGTCGCCAGAGCTTCGAGCCGCGAGCCACGAGCCACGAGCGCCGAGCTTGGAACAAGAAAGCCCTAAGTCTTGGCTCTGAAGCTCGCGGCTCGTGGCTCGCCGCTCGCGACTGTCAGAGCCCCAATGCCTTCCGCGCCGCCTTCACCACATCGGCCGCATGGGGGATGCAGGCTTGCTCCAGGTTCTTCGCGTAGGGCAGCGGCACGTCGGCGCCGGAGACGCGCTCGATGGGGGCATCGAGGGCGTCGAAGACCAACTCGTAGATGTTCGTCGCCACCTCGGCGGCGATGCCGCAGGCCGGCGGGCACTCCTCGATGACGACGGCGCGATGGGTCTTGGAGACGGACGCGGCGACGGCCTCCTTGTCCCACGGCCGGAGGGTGCGGAGGTCAATCACCTCGGCGTTCACGCCCTCCTTGGCCAGGGCTTCGGCGGCTTCGAGGGCGACGTGGGTCATGGCGCCGTAGCCGATGAGCGAGATGTCGCTTCCCTCGCGCAGGACCTTCGCCTCGCCGATGACGCCTAGCTCGAGGTCGTCGGGCACCTCGCCCTCGAGGTTGTAGAGGCCCTCGTGTTCGAGGAAGATGACGGGATTGTCGTCCCGGATGGCCGCTTTGAGCAGGGCCTTCGCGTCGGCCGGCGTGGCGGGATAGACGACGAAGAGGCCGGGGGTGTGGACGAAGAGCGGCTCGGGACTGTGCGAGTGCTGGCTGCCGAGCTGGTGGCCGCCGCCGCCCGGCATGCGGATGGTGACGGGCAGCCTCACCTGCCCGCCGAACATGTAGCGCATCAGGGCCAGGTGGTTGAGGATCTGGTCCATCGCCACGTAGGCGAAGTTCACCGTCATCAGCTCGGGCACGGGCCGTATCTTGCCCATCGCGGCGCCGATGGCCATGCCCACGATGCCGGCCTCGGAGATAGGCGTGTCGAAGACGCGCTTGGGCCCGAACTCCTTGAGGAGGCCGCGCGTGACCTTGAAGGACCCCTCGTATTCGGCCACGTCCTCGCCGAAGAGCACGACCGACTCGTCGCGCTGCATCTCCTCCCTCAGTGCCTGGTTCAAAGCACCACGGTAGCTAAGCTTGGGCATCGGGGCGTCCTTCCTCTCAGTCATGCCGAGCTTGTCGAGGCATCTCTCTTCCCGCGCGCCGGGAGCAAGAGAGATTCCTCGACTTTGCTACGCTCCGCTCGGAATGACGTGGCCCTGCGGGTTCCCCTCTTGTCGGCGCTCTCAGTCCACGTAGAGGTCCTCGTGGAGGCGTTCGGGCGGAAGTTCCTGCCCCGCCTCCGCGAACTTCACGGCCTCGTCGAGCACCCGGCGCACCTGGGCGTCGAGGGCCTTGAACTCCTCGTCGGGCACGTCGAAGTCGTGCTGGATGACGGCCTTGATGCGGGGAATGGGGTCGCGCTGCTTCCAGAACTCGACCTCCTCCTTCGAGCGGTAGGTGGCGGGGTCGCTCATCGAGTGGCCGCGGTAGCGGTAGCACTTGGCCTCGATGAACGACGGGCCTTTGCCCGCCCGCGCCCGCTTGATCGCCCGCTCGGTCACGCTCTGCATCTTGAAGAAGTCCATGCCGTCCACCACGCTCGTCGGCAGGTTGTAGGCGTATCGGGCCTTACGGGCCATTGACTCCTGGGCGCTGGAGCGCTGGACGCTTGTGCCGATGGCGTAGCGGTTGTTCTCGCAGACCCAGATGACGGGGAGCTTGTAGAGGGAGGCCATGTTGAGGGCTTCGTGGTAGGCGCCCTGGTTGGTCGCGCCGTCGCCGAAGAAGCAGAGCACCACGCGGTCCTCGCCGCGATGCTGGATGGCGAGGCCAAGGCCGACGGCGATGGGGCACATGCCGCCCACGATGGCGTAGCCGCCGAGGAAATTGATGTCGGGGTCGAACAGGTGCATCGAGCCGCCCTTGCCCTTGCAGCAGCCGTTGGAGTGGCCGAAGAGTTCGGCCATCGCCTTGCCGGGGTCGCCGCCGCGCAGGATGTAGTAGCCGTGGTCGCGGTAGGAGCCGACCACGTAGTCGTCCTTGCGCAGCGACCAGAGCGCTCCGAGTGCGACGGCTTCCTCTCCGCTGTAGAGGTGGCAGAAGCCGCCGATGCGGCCCTTCATGTACTGCTCGGCCACGCGGGTCTCGAACCCGCGGGCGAGCTGCATCTGGTAGTAGACGCGCATCAGGTCGTCTTTTCTCATTCGTCGGGCTCCATCGGCTCGAAGTACTCCTTGCTCGCCCCGCACTTGGGGCAGACCCAGTTGTCGGGCAGGTCTCCAAACGCCGTGCCGGGCGGCACGCCGCTCTTGGGGTCACCCCTGTCGGGATCATACACGAACGTGCAGATGCGGCACCAATACTTGCGCATCATTCCGCGTGCAGGTATGCACGCCCTACCAAACCGTCCTCGTCCTCGTCGTCGTCCTCGTCCTCGAACGCCGTAGGCGAGGGAGCAAGCTCCGGGCAGGTCATTGCACGCCTCTGAGGAACTCGGCGAACTTGTCTGGGTCCTTCGCCTCGTCGTAACCGAGCTTCTTGACGACCCCGCCCTTAGAGTCGAGGACCACGATGATGGGCGGGCCGGGGACGTCGAAGCGCGTGACCAGCTCGGCGTTGCGGCCGGTGTCAACGTCAATCTTCAGGGCGCGGAAGCGGTTCAGCTCGGCGACGACGGCGGGGTCGGCGAACGTCGTGCGGTCAAGGACCTTGCAGTAGCCGCACCATTCGGCCGTGAAGTCCAGCACGATGGGCTTCCCCGCGGCGAGCGCCTCCTTGAACAGCCCAGGGTCGCCGTGGAGGAACGGGTCGGCTTGCGCTACGCCGGGGACGGTTCCGACCCCCGCCCTCGGCTCGAGGCCGAGGCCGACCAGGGCGCACCAGCCTGCGGCGGCGAGGGCGACGATGCCGAGCACCCGCTTCGCCCTTGCCCCGAAGCCGCTCTCGGGCGTCAGGGCGTCGAGGCCGCCCAGGAAGACCGTGGCAGCCACGAGGACGCCGGCGCTGCCGAGCCAGAAAGCCGTCTCGCGGATGACGGGCCGCACGAAGTAGAGCGCGGCCCAGAGCAGGACGAAGCCGATGAGGTGCTTGACCCAGACCATCCAGGGGCCTGCCTTGGGCAGGAAGCTGGCCGAGGCCCCCGCGGCGATGAGCCACACGCCCATGCCCCAGGCGACGAGGAACATCATGGCCGCGCCGAGGGCGGGGTTGCCGATGGCCGCAATGTCGGTCAGCACGGCCAGCAGCGGCCCGGCCACGCACGGCCCGGCCGCCAGCCCGCTCACCGCGCCCAGGGCCAGAATCGCCGTCAGCCCCTTGGTGCTGCCCCCACCCCGCTCCGCCAAGCGGGTGACGAAGGCCGGGGCCTGGAGCGTGAAGACGTCGAACATCGCCAACGCGAAGACGGTGAAGAGCACGCCAATGCCCACGAGCACAGGGGGCTTGAGGAAGACCAGCCGCACCGACTGGCCGAGCGCCGCCACGAGCGCGCCAAGGACCGCGTAGGTGAGCGCGATGCCGAGGACGTAGACCGCCGAGAGCAGGATGGCCTGGAGGCGCGGCGCGTCCTTCCGCGCGCCGATGATCGCGGCAGTGATCGGGATCATCGGGTAGACGCAGGGCGTGAGGCCCAGCGCCAGCCCAGCCGCTAGCGCCTTGAGAAGGTGCTTGAGCAAGGCGAGCCAGCCCATCTCCTCCCGCTTCGCCTCGGCCGCCGCGGCCACGATGGCCGCCTCGTGGGCGATGGCGAACTTCGCCGGGCGGAAGCACTGCCTGTCGGTGCAGCCCTGGTAGCCCACCGTGCCCTTGATGATCGCCTTCTCGCCCGCGGCGCCCGTGATCTGGAAGGTGACTGTGACAGTTGCCGAGCCTTCGTAGGCTTCGGTGGTAGCGCCGGCCACGGTGGAGCTGAGGTCCGGGATGAGCTTGCCCCTGGGCTTCACGATCTCCTTCTCGGCGACCCCGCGCAACTCATCCCACTGGAACTTGATGGATTTCTCGTACAGGTGCACGTCGGGCCGGAGGGTGAAGGTGACGGTGAGCGTCAGCTCCCCGCCGGCGGGGGCTTCGTTGGGTGCGAGGGTGGAGGCGACCTGGAAGGGAGGGAGCTCGAAGCCTTCGAGGGCGAGGGCCGGCCACGGCGCCAACAGCAGGGCTGAAGCCAGCGCCATTGCAGATTGCAGATTGCAGATTGTAGATTTCAGAACTGTGAGCATGGCCTCATGCCTTCCGTGGGGCCCGTCGCCTGAAGACGGTCCAGCGGCGCCCGTCGGCCTCGAGCATCGCGTCGGCCTCGCGGGGGCCCCAGGTGCCGGCAGGATAGGTGGTCACTTCGGCTCCCGCGCAAGCGTCGAGGAGCGGGGTGACGAAGGCCCAGGCGGCCTCGACCTCGTCGGAGCGGGTGAAGAGCGTGGGGTCGCCGAGCGCGGCGTCGAGGAGAAGGCGCTCGTAGGCCTCGGGCGGCTCGCCCCCGAAAGCCTCCTCGTAGCCGAAGTCCATCTTGAACGGCTCGATCCGCACGCCGGCCCCCGGGCGCTTGACCTGGAACTGGAGGCTGATGCCCTCGTTGGGCTGGATGCGGAGGGCGAGGACGTTTGGGGCCATCGGCCCGAAGGGCGCGGCATTGAAAAGCACCTGGGGCACGGGCTTGAAGTGGATGCCGATCTCCGTGACCCGCGCCGGCAGGCGCTTGCCGGTGCGGAGGTAGAACGGCACGTCCGCCCAGCGCCAGTTGTCAACATAGGTCTTCAGCGCCACGCAGGTTTCCGTGCGGGAGTCGGGCGCCACGCCCGGCTCCTCGCGGTAGCCCGGCACGCCCTCGCCCGCGGCGTACTGGGCGCGGACGACGCGTTCGCCGATGGCGCAGGTGGGGATGAGGCGCAGCGCCTTCAGCACCTTGACCTTCTCGTTGCGCACGGCGTCGGGATCAAGGGTGTTGGGGGCCTCCATGCCCACGAGGGAGACGAGGTGCATCAGGTGGTTCTGCACCATGTCGCGGAGCGCGCCCGCCTGGTCGTAGTAGGCGCCGCGCTGCTCGACGCCCACCGTCTCGGCCACGGTGATCTGCACGTGGTCCACGTACTTGTGGTTCCACAGCGGCTCGAACAGGGCGTTGGCGAAGCGGAAGACCAGGATGTTCTGGACCGTTTCCTTGCCCAGATAGTGGTCAATGCGGAAGACCTGGTTTTCGGGGAAGGCGGCCTGAACGAGTGCGTTGAGGGTGCGGGCCGAGGCGAGGTCGCGGCCGAACGGCTTCTCGACGATCAGCCTGGCCCAGCCCTTGCCCTCGGCCGGGCGGCTGAGGCCCGCGGCGCTAAGCTGCTCGACGATGGGGGCGATGACCGTTGGGGGCGTTGCAAGATAGAACAGGCGGTTGGGCGCCGCGGCCAGGGCGTCGAGGCGCCCGCGCAGGGAGGCGAAGCTGGCAGGGTCGTCGTAGCGGCCGGCGTGGTAGTGCAGGTTCCGGGCGAAGTCGGCCCACGTGCGCCGCTCGGCCCGCCCGGGCGGCGAGAAGCGCGCCACGTCTATCCCCGCCTGGTCGCGGAACAGGGCCTCGGCCATCTCGGTGCGGGCGAAGCCGACGACGGCGAAGCGCTCGGGCAGCAGGCCCTGCTGAAAGAGGCGGTGGACGGCTGGCAGGAGCTTGCGGGCCGCAAGGTCGCCCGACGCGCCGAAGATCACGAGCGTGAAGGGCTCAGGCGTGTCCCGGCGCAGTGGCTCCATACTGCTCCTCACCACGGAGACACGGAGAGCACGGAGAGAGCCAATGCCCCGACCCTTCCGTACCCCAACACCTGACACCTAACACCGTTTCGACAACGCGCGTGGCATCCGGGGGACCCCCGGACGGCTCAGGGGCATCACCCGCCCTTGTGGGGCGTCTTGGCGAGGGTCACCCCCTCGTCCTCGAGCTTCTTGACGTACTTCTGCGGCTCCTTCTTGAACTTCTCGATGCAGTCGGGGCAACAGAAGTAGACGCGCTTGCCCTCGTGGTCGTCGAAGACCTCCTTGTTGATGTCGCCGCCCATCACGGGGCACTTGGTTTGGGCCTTGCCCTGGGGCGCGGCCTCCTGGCCGCAGCCGGCAAGGACGAGGGCCACGAGGCCGACGAGCGCCGCACGCAGGGGGACGCCAGTGCTCTTCATGGCTCGACTCCTTGTGGGTTCAATGCCTCCACGTCAACGGCGATGAATGGATGGGTGGATGAATGGATGGATGTCTGGCACCCATCCAACCATCCACCCATCCAATCATCCGCCTGTGTTCCTCAGCTCCTCTGCGCGAGCGCGCGGTCGAGCATGATCAGGCCGTGAGCCGACTCGCCGATCATCCTGAGCTGCGCCACGATGTAGTCGGCGCTCTTCTCTTCCTCGACCTGCTCGGTGACGAACCACTGGAGCATCACGCCCGTCGCGTTGTCCTTCTCCTTCGCGGCCAGCTCGACCAGGCCGTTGATGAGGCCGGTCACTTTCTGCTCGTGGGCGAGGACGGCCTCGAAGGCGGCCAGCGGGGTCGCCCACTCGGCGGGCGGCGCCGCGATGGCGGCCAGCGTCACCCGCCCGCGGCGGTCGGCGATGTACCCGTAGAACTTCATCGCGTGGCCGTTCTCCTCCTTCGCCTGGAGCGCGAGCCAGTGGGCGATGCCGGGGAGGTTCTTGGCCTCGAAGTCGGCCGCCATGGCCAGATACAGGTACGAGGAAAACAGCTCCGCGTTCACCTGCTTGTTCAGCGCCTCCTCCATCTTCTTGCTCAGCATGGGTCTTCTCCTTTGGAGCGATGTGCCGCGGAGGGCGCCCGACTCAGGAGGCCAGCCTCTTCACCGCGGCGAGCACGGGAGCGTAGTCCGGCTCGTTTGCCAGTTCCTTGACCACTTGGACGTATTGGATGACGCCCGCCTTGTCCACGACGAACACGGCCCGGGCCAGGAGCCGCAGCTCCTTGAGGAGCACGCCATAGGCCGTGCCGAAGGCCGCGTCGCGGTGGTCGGACAGCGTCTGCACGTTCGCCACGCCCGCGGCGCCGCACCAGCGCTTCTGGGCGAAGGGCAGGTCCATGCTCAGGACGAGCACCGCCACGCCAGCGCCCAGCTTGGCCGCCTCCTGGTTGAACCGCCGCGACTCGAGGTCGCACGTCGGCGTGTCGAGTGACGGCACGGAGGCCAGGACGGCCACCCTGCCCCTGAAGTCCGACAGCTTCACGGGATCCAGGGCATTGCCCAGCGCCGTGAAATCGGGCGCGCCGTCGCCCACCTTGAGCTCTTGGCCGACCAGCGTCAGCGGGTTCCCGTGAATCGTCACCGCCCCTGCGCGTTCCACCATAGGCCGCATCCTCCTGGACTGCACCGCGCGCCGCCGTCCCTGCCGCACCCGGATTGTAGCACGACCCATGATCGCAAGCAATACCTTCCTTGCTCCGCGAGCGTGGTGGATGACCCCGGCGCGGACATGTCGACGGGAGGGCGAAGCTCCTGCTGAGCCGCCCCGACGCGGGTGAAACGACTCAACAGCGGCCTCACCCTCCCGTCGAAGACCCCCGGTGGCGGAAGCTAGTTCGGGAAGTCGTCCTTGAACGACGTGTTCAGGAGCGCCAGGGTGAGGACGGGGTAGATGAGGCCGAGGATGTTCGAGACGCCGGCGGTGCCGACGAGCACGATGCCCAGGGCGTTACTGGCAATCCCCAGGATGCCATAGGCATTGCCGAGGCACTTCCCGAGCACGCGCTTCTGGCCGATGTAGCCGACGCCCGACGTGATGAGGAGCACGACGGCGACAAGGCTCAGGAAGAGCAGGAAGTACACCGTGCCGGCGCCTGGGACATCCGAGACCCCGTGCCTGCCGAGGCTCATGCCTCGGATGCCCTCATCCGCCAAGCTCAGGAGGGCGAAGAGCGCGAAGAGCCCGATCACCCCGAGGCCGCCAAACACGAAGTTCAGGACAGCCAGCGCCGTGAGTCCGCCGGGCCGGGGACGCCGGGCGGGCGGGGGAGCGTAGCCTTGCGGCGCGACCGGCGGCGCCGCATAGGGCGGCGGGGCCTGAGACTGAGGCGGCACGGGCGGTGGCGGCGTCGCAGCCGGCTCTGCCATCTGCGGCGCCGGGCCTGGCACGGTGATCCGCCCTCCGCAGCCTGGGCACTTGCCCGCGCGGCCGGCCCAGTCGTCCTTCACGTTGAAGGTCTTGCCACACCCGCCACAGGTCACAGGAATCGGCATGCAATTCCTCCTGCCTGAGCGCCTGCTGGTGGGAACGCGGCCGGCTGAGCGGAGCAGGCTCCCCTGCGCAGCCCGCCCTCGGTGCCCTGATCGCCGAGACGATCCTACTGTGAAGGCATCATGACGAACCGATGCCCGCTTGTCAAGCTGCCCGGCCCACAGGGGTGCGGGTAATCTCCCACGGCCTATCTCCCCCTTCTCTTGGCTCATCGGACCGAAGCGATCCCTGCGAAGTCTGGCCGGCTATTCCCCGGGCGCCAAAGACTCCGCTAAAGCAGTCTGCTCCCGCTAGTTTGGTGCGTCGGCGAAGCCGCCGCCCCGTGGTAGCGGGGTGCGGGGGGTTGCCGCGGCAAATGGGGGCGATGGGCGCAAGGCAGCCGCGTTCGCCGCAGCTCCCGACGTGCTCTGTGCTCGGGTCCTGTCGAGGCAAGGTCGAGCGGGGGTGCAACAGCGGTCGGCGTCCAGCCCGTCTGGCCCCGCGCGGTGGTCCGCTCGTGTCGCTCCGCTACTGGGGCGGGGGCGGTCCCCGCCCACAGCCCCCCGCCCCCTGAGCGTCACGAGGAGCGTGGCGCTACCGACAGGAGACGACCCCGCCCGTTGCCCAAGGGGGCGGCTCCTGTGGCGGGGGCGAGCCCTGAAGGGCAGGCGTCAGCAGGAAGCGGAGCGGCACCGGGGACCAAGGCGTCGGGGCAGGGGCCGCCTGGGAACGGAGCAGGCGCCCGGCCTTGCTCGTGGGCGAGGGGCGGCTGGCAAGCGGCACACAGGCATGGCAGGGGAGGGAACCCTATAGCCCGCCCTAGAAGGACGCGGCAACACCACGGCGGCGGGAGGCGCGGGGCGGCGGCTTCGACGCACCAAGATAGCGGGAGGAGCCGATAGGCAACGCGTCAGCGTGCATCGGATGTCAAGGGGTCTTGTCTTGAGTCCGGACCCGAAGCTGCGCCCTTGCCGGCGGCGCCGGGAGGAAACCAAACCCAGGAAGGCTGGGTTTGGTTTCTAGTGTGCCCAGCCGCGCAAATCCGTTACTGTACCCGGCCCCCAACTCACGTGCGCTGGGAACGCTGGAGGATGGAGATCGCGGCGTCCCGGAACCCTGCATACAGCACGAACATCATGACAAGCTCAACCAGGCCAATCGCCCAACTCACGAAGGGGATGGGCAGCGCGCTCACGATGAAGAGGATGCAGTAGGTGAGAGCCAACCCCTCGGGGAGCGGCGGCCGCGTTACCCCGTGCCGCTGGCAGAAGGCGTTCATATCCTTCGACAGCCCCCAGATAGCCTGGAACATCCAGTAGAGGTTGTAGAATGGCACGAAGCAGAAGCCCACGGCGGCGCCAGGCGTCGTCCGCGCGTGGCCATCCTGGATCACCGCCCATGCTCGGTAGAGCAGGATGCACTGGAACACGACGGCCACGATCATGGCCGCCAGCCCGCCCAGGAAGAGCAGGAGCATCAGGACAATCAGCCCCGGGTCAGGGTCGCCCCGACGCTCCTCGATGCCCATCGCCAGGACGAACGCGAAGATGAAGCAGACGATTCCGGTCACGAACAGCCCTACGAACCACCCGTAGAGGCTGCGGAAGCCGGCTTCGTTGTAGCGCCGCGCCGCTGCGACCCACTCGAACCCCCCGCGATAGCCCCACCGCGGGGGAGGCGGAGGCCCGGAGTACATGCCTGCCCGCGGGGGCGGAGGGGGCAGCGCGGGCTGCTCCGCCACGGGTGCGGCGGCCGAAGGGGGCTCCGCCACCTCGATCACCGGCACAGACACTGTGATGAGCGCGCCACAGCCCGGGCACTTGCCCACGCGGCCAGCCCACTCGTCGCCCACGTGGAACGCCTTGCCACACCCGCCACAGGTCACGGGAATCGGCATCGAGCTCCTCCTGTCTGAGCGCCACCTCGCGCGAACGCCGATGCTGAGTCGGGCAGGCCCTCCGACACGGCCCGGCCTGGGTGCCCCGGCTCGCCGAGAGAACGCTGTGGAGGCATCATGACCAACCGACGCCCGGTTGTCAAGCTGCCCGGCGGGCTGGGTTTGGTTTCTAGTGTGCCCAGCCGCACGAGTCCGGCACTGCACCCCGCGGGGCTTCTGTCAGATGTTGCATGCGGGTGCAATCCGCTGTAAATCCCCTTCTCCAGCGGGCGGCGGCGCGCTATAGTACGTGGGTTGGCAGCGCCCGGCTTGCGATTCCGCGCGGGCCGTGGTAGAATGCAAAACTGGAACCTCCATGGGCTGAGAGGCCGGTTCGTCCATGGCCCGGCTTTGTGTACGGGGGGGGGTAAGCGTTGGGCCTCCGATAGGGCGGCGGCATGGTCCTGAAGTGCCCGGCTTGCGCGCAGACATTCATGGTTGCCGACGACGTGACGTCGGGCAAGGCCAACTGCCCCCAGTGCGGGCAGCGGCTGGACCTTGGCCGCATCCTGCGGCCAGGGGACCTGCCGCCCGGCACGGTCCTGGGCAGCTGCCGCATTGAAGGGCTGCTCGGCCGCGGCGGCATGGCCGTCGTCTACAAGGCCACGCAGATCTCGCTCGAGCGCCCGGTCGCGCTCAAGGTGCTGCCCACCCGCCTGGCGCGCAACCCCCAGTTCGTCGAGCGCTTCAACCGCGAGGCATCGGCCCTCGCACGCCTCACACACCCCAACGTCGTCGGCATCCTCGATAAGGGCTCGGAGGGCGACACGTACTTCTTCGTCATGGAATACGTCGAGGGCAAGAGCCTCCGCGACCGCCTCCTGCGCGAGGAGAAGTTCTCGCCGCAGGAGACCCGCCAACTCCTGCGCGGCATCTGCGCCGGCCTCGCCTACGCCCACGATAACGGGGTCGTCCACCGGGACCTCAAGCCAGGCAACATCCTGCTCGACGCCGTCGGCACGCCGAAGCTGGCCGACTTCGGCATCGCGCGGATGACCGGCGCCGACACCCAGGCGGGCTACGAGCTGACCAAGGCCCACACGGTCATGGGCAGCGCCGACTACATGGCCCCCGAGCAGCGCGCCGACGCGGCCAACGTGGACCACCGCGCCGACATCTATTCCCTCGGCGTCATGCTCTACCAGATGCTCACCGGCCAGTTGCCCGTCGGCTCTTTCAAGCCCGTTGCACACCAGGTGGCCGGCGTCCCCACCGCTGTGGACCGCGTGGTCCGCGCCGCTCTCGCCGCCTCGCCCGACGAGCGCTACGACTCCGTCCCCAAGTTCCTCTTCGCCCTCGAGCACGCCTTCGACGACACGAGCCTGCGCCACGCTCCGCGCGCGGCCCACCACCCGGCCCGCCGCGCTAGCATGCCCCCGGCCCTCATCGTCCTCACGGCCGTCCTCGCGCTCGCTGCCCTGGGTGGCATCCTCGCCCTCGCGCTCTCCCCAGGACGCACGCGGCGGCCTCCGCCACCGCCTCCGCCCGACAACAGCCACAAGTCCGTGCGCACCTCCACCCGCGTCACCACCGGACCCCTCGTCCGCCCCAAGCCGCCGGAGCCCGAGCCTAAGAAGTTCCCGCCGCCTCCCCCCGAGGAGCCGCCCTTCGTCCGCGAAGCCCTCGCCAGTGTCCGCGAGCAGATGGCCAGGAACCCCGACGACTTCCCCGGCCACGTCCAGCGTCTCAAGGACCTCCTCGTCACCCACGGCAACCCCCAGGTGCAGGCCGCGGCCCGCAAGGAAATGGCCGCGCTCAACGAGCGCCTGGAAAAGGCCCTTGCCCTGCATTTCGCCGACGCGCGCCGACGCGCCGACGCGCTGATGGACCAGCGGGCCTACATCGCCGCCATACGCCTCGCCGGCACCCTGCCGCCCAACCTCTTCACCTCCGATGCCAAGAAGCAGGCCGAGGCGCTCGCCCAGCAGTACCACGGCAAGTGCTGGACCGCCTTCGAGCGCGACCGCAAGGCCGCCGCCGCGCTCGCCGAGGCCGGCAAGACCGAGGAAGCCGTCGCCATACTCAAGACCCCCTACCCCTCCAACGAACTCCAGAAGCTGGCCGACGAGGAGCTGGCCAAGCTCAAGGCCGCCCTCGCCGCACACCAGGAGCGCGTGCGCCAGGAGCAACTCAAGCTCCGCGCCGACCTCGCCCAGCGTCTCAAGGCCCTCTGGGCCGACCGCGCCTACGCCGACGGGCCGCCCCTGGCCAAGGCCGCCATCGCCAAAGCCCCCGACGAGCCGTCGCGCCAGGCCCTCGGCCTCCACCTCCGCGCCGCCTCGCTCCTCGACGCCTTCCGCAACACCCTCATCGAAGCCCTCACCGCGCGCAAGGGGCAGGCCGTCACCGTCTCCAACGTCAAGTACACGCTCAAGGCCGTCGAGGACGACGCCATCGTCCTTGGCCTCCCGGTCGGCGGCGCAGAGGTCCGGCGCGAGTTCCGCAAGCTCGACGCCGCCGACCTCTTCGCCCTGGTCCGCGACTGGCTGGACCTCTCGAAGAAGGCCGACGACAATCTGATGGCTGGGATGTTCCACGCCTACGACGCCACGCCCGACCCCGCCGCCGCGGCGCGCCACTTCGACAAGGCCCTCAGCCTCGGCGCCTCGCCCGACCTCGTCGCCGCTCTCCGCAACTTCAACGGCGCTTCCAGCCCCACCGATGTCAAGGAACCCGACCCCAAGGAAAAGGAACCCGACCCCGCCGCCGGCGGCTATGCCCTCGAACTCAACGGCATCTCCGACTACGTCGAGGTGCCCGACGACCGCCGCGGCAAGCGCCCCCTCTGCCTCATCAAGGCATTCACCATCGAGGCCTGGGTCTGGCGCCGACCCGGCCCAGGCGAAGCCCTCACCCGCTACGTCCTCGCCAAGAACGCCGGCTGGACCACCTCACTCTCCTACGCCCTCTACGTCGAGGACGGCTGCTGGGCCTACGCCACGGGCGACGGCACCCAGGTGGACCCCGTCGTCACCCGCGTCCCCTGCCCCACAGGCACCTGGACCCATTGCGCCCTGGTCTACGAAGATGGCGTCCGCACCCTCTTCGTGGACGGCAAGCAGGTCGGCCGCAGCCGCGCCAAGTTCCGCCTCGCCTTCGACGACCAGCCACTCTACATCGGCGCTGTCGCACTCGATGGCAACCCCGCGCGCTTCTGGGCCGGCGGCATTGACGCCCTGCGCCTGACCAACGGCGTCCGCTACCGCAAGGACTTCACCCCCGAGCGCGAGCCGAAGCCCGACGCCGCGACCCACCTCCTCCTCCACGCCGACGACCCCAAAGCCACCCGCGTCAAGGACGCCAGCCGCTTCGAGACCCACGGCACGCTCCGCGGCGCCGCCGCCTTCCTCCCCATTGCCGACTTCAAGGTCCGCCGCCCCGGCCCGCCCCTACCCCTTCCCAAAGGCGAGCCCCCCAAGCAGCCGCCCCCCGACCCCGCTGTGCCCAAAGGCCCCACCCCCAAGCCCGAA